>NZ_JAZGQE010000095.1:0-18092 GCF_048593885.1 Yersinia sp. 1252 StPb PI
TCAGCCATGGAATATTATAATTAATAATATAACTAATGCTTACCCGCTGATAAACACAATCATCCATCAACAAGTCATGCATGTCGGGATAGTAAGCTTAAACTCTTTATCCCGAGGGAAAGCAATTGTATTTGATGTAATTAAAAAGAATGACAACTGGCTAAAATCACTCATATACCATGGTCTTTTAAATGTAATCATGGTGAAAAATGTTCAGATGGATACAACTCCACTTTCACTTAGTGCACACTCATTAATTACAACAGACGGTATTATCAGCATTGAAGACATCCTGCGTGTCGAGACGTTACGCGAGAAAGATCATGATAAAATACGCTTATTTGATGCTAAAGGTAACATACTTTTCTCAGTAGATTACTCAGCGCTTATCAGTGCCGATCTTTTTATTGCTTTAGTTGAACACATGATACAAAACCGTATTCCGGCCTATCATGGCTGAGAGGAAAGGAATTATTCTGTTACTGAATTCGTATAGTCGTTGGGGGTAAACCAATCTGTAGAATCATTGGTTGATAGTCACTCTGTCCTTCAATTCTGCTCGCTAATGTTCTGGCGAGCAAAAAACCTAGCCCAGCACCTAAAATAGCGCCTAGAGCAGTAAAAGCATCGGTAACAAATAAAGCCTGAAATAAACCGCCACCCGCAATCAATCCGGCTAAAGGCGTTAGATAAACCAAAGAAGCAGAACGTAATAAACTCCCCTCACTAATACCGACTTCAACCTTTTGACCAGGTTCAAGCGGTTGCGAGATAGCTATTTGTAATTGGTGCTCCGACTCCGGCCCCAATTCATTTAATAAATGACTACCGCATCCAGTGCGCGCATTGCAACTCCCACAACCAGACTGTGGTTCACAACGCAATAGAGCAACACCATTTTGCCACGAAATAACTGTAGCCCATTCTTTCATCATTTTGTTGATTCCAAAACAATACTGTCAGCGATACGTTTTGCAGTTGTAGGCGGAAGCTCGCCAACTATGGTAATTTCAACATTATTACGAGCTTCAGTATGCACAGTTCTACGACCTTGACGTAAGGATTGCTCTGAAGGCGCATCTTTACCCGCCGGATTTATATTTACTGAAAAACTGAATAACCCATCAGAATATAACCGTGATTCTGTTGGTGCATCCATATTCGGTAATGTACGGCGACTGCGTGAAACCTCGGAAACACCTTCCGGCAACCAACGAGGGGCCCAGGTAAAATCAACCTTGGTTTTAGCGGGTAATGCAAGCAATGGCGGTAAAGAGAGCTTTACCATACCTTGCAAAATATCCTGAATAGGTTCACCGATAGCAAAAGAAATCACACGAAATTGCTCAAGTGTTTCACCATCACGATCTAACAAATCTACCCGCATTGGGAGTTTGCTCGTTTCATCCATCCAAATAATATAGCTGTATCGGGTACTGTCACGGGCGACTACCCGAATAACCTGACATGGTCGGTCTGCAATACGGGCACGGCCAAGTGCAATATAGTTATAGAATTTTGACAGCTTTTCAAAATCGGGGAATACGATAGACGGCAATGCATCAACTATATGTTCACCCGCCAGAGTGAAAGCATCGAAACCAGGCTCGAAATAACTTATTTCATTACCACGCTGTAAGATCTCAGTGCGTGGGCCATCCATACGCAGCAATTGCGCAAAGGTTTTTTTATCTAAAATAGCATGTCGATAGCGAAGAGAATCAATCCCTTGCTTATTAACATTAATGTAGGATAGCTCATAGTTGAGCGACTGGCTGGCACTGCTCATTTCCTGCAACATTGCTATCGGCGTCGTTTCCGCCGAAGCAATTGTTGGCATGAACAGGCTGCCCGTCATTAAACAGACGGAGAACCAAAGTTGCTTCATTACTGCTGCTGCATTCCTAAGGACTGAGTTCCGGGAACCTGAATAGCGGCTTGTGTCGATGTTGAAGGCTGCTGCAACACGTCAGTTTGTGGCAAGCGGCGTTGCAATTCAAAATCTTGCAATTGAGTCATCATATTGACTCGCCGACGTTGCTCCTGAACCTGATGCTGTTGAGACGTTCCGAAAGAACCATCAGCAGGCACACCAAAACTTACTGGCGAGGCTTTACCCATCATCGGTAAGGTATTAAATGCAGGTGATTCTGGTTGCAAATTACCTGATTCGGGTTGGTTGTATTGTTGAACCCCAACAATTACCGCTAGAGAAACACACGCGGCAACCCCAACCTGAGTAATCTGGCTGGCCCATGGGCGAACTTTTTGCCAGAAAGGCATTTTCTGCCAGACATGAGGTTGTGGCTGAGATTCAGGCACAGCAATAGGTACAAAACGAGCAGGCTCGTTTTTGAGTGCCTCTGCGACTCGGCTGGCGATATCCAGATGCAAGACTTCACCAACATCCCCCCGCAGGGTATCACGGATTAAATGATAGCTCTGCCAGCTTTGCTGCAATGCTTTATCTTTCGATAAAGAACCAAGCAGCTCACTATCGAGAGTTTCTCCGTCCATCAGAGCGGAAAGCTTTTCTTTCTGCATGCCAAATACCCTTTATGTGTCCGCTTATCGCTGAATTAGCGGCTGAACTTTATTATCGATAGCCTCTCTGGCACGGAAGATACGGGAACGAACAGTACCGACCGGACAGTCCATAATCACAGCTATCTCTTCATAGCTTAGACCATCTAACTCCCTGAGTGTAATCGCCATCCGCAGATCTTCAGGAAGTGACTCTATGGTTTTAAAAACTATCTGCCTCAATTCTTCAGACAACATTAAGTTCTCAGGGTTCGATATTTCTTTCAATGCACCCGCATTTTCGTAATTTTCAGCATCATTTGCATCCACATCACTGGATGGCGGGCGCCGCCCCTGAGCAACTAAGTAATTTTTTGCTGTATTCACAGCAATACGGTAAAGCCACGTATAGAAAGCGCTATCGCCACGAAATGACTCCAATGCACGATAAGCTTTGATAAAAGATTCCTGAACTACATCAGGGACATCACCCTGAGGCACATAGCGGGATACAAGGCTCGCAACCTTATGCTGGTATCGAATTACCAGTAAATTGAACGATTGCTGATCACCTTTCTGGACCCGTTCAACCAGCATCTGATCCGTTAACTGCTCGCTCATCCGAGGTGAACTCTCCCGAAATCTATCCTCACGCTAAAAGTAGTACTGCCAGCCATATCTTTATTTTCCTGAGCAAGCACACGCTTGGAGTTTATAAAAATTGCAAAGTTCCATGTTGCCAGATTATTTGTCTGAATATTCTTTAGACATCTTATAGCCATAGCTTTTGCTCTGGCAGATAGGCTAACATGAATTTCACTCTTCTTCTGCACACATCATACGATATGCAATCATCATCTGAACACGTTAGCGATGTATTGATCATCGGGAGTGGCGCTGCCGGTTTGTCATTGGCTTTACGCCTGGCGCCACATTGTAAAGTAACTGTTCTGAGCAAAGGGCCACTTAATGAAGGTGCCACTTTTTATGCTCAGGGAGGTATTGCTGCCGTTTTTGATGAAACTGACAGCATTAGTTCACATGTCGATGACACCCTGATTGCTGGGGCCGGGCTTTGTGATAAAGACGCCGTAGAGTTTATTGCCAGTAACGCCCGCTCTTGCGTGCAATGGCTTATTGATCAAGGCGTCCTGTTTGATACCGAAACCAATGCCAGCGGCGAAGAACGTTATCACCTTACCCGTGAAGGCGGCCATAGCCATCGCCGTATACTGCATACTGCTGATGCTACAGGTAAAGAAGTAGAAACCACCCTGGTAGGTAAAGCAAGGACCCACCCTAACATTTTAGTGAAAGAACGCTGTAATGCTGTCGATCTCATCACGTCCAATAAAATTGGTCTGACGGGCACTAAACGTGTGGTCGGCGCTTATATCTGGAACCGGGAGCTTGAGAAAGTTGAAACTTTTCGGGCTAAAGCGGTCGTTTTAGCTACCGGTGGTGCCGCCAAAGTTTACCAATATACCACTAACCCTGATATCTCTTCTGGCGATGGTATCGCCATGGCATGGCGTGCTGGGTGTCGTGTCGCTAATTTAGAATTTAACCAATTTCATCCTACCTGCTTGTTCCATCCGCAAGCGCGTAACTTCTTACTGACCGAAGCATTACGTGGCGAAGGTGCTTACCTTAAGCGCCCTGACGGCAGCCGCTTTATGCTTGATTTTGACCCCCGAGGGGAATTGGCCCCGCGTGATATCGTCGCCCGTGCCATAGACCATGAGATGAAGCGCCTCGGTGCTGATTGTATGTATCTGGATATCAGTCATAAACCGACTGATTTCGTGATGCAGCACTTCCCGATGATCTACGAAAAACTACTGTCGCTCGGTATCGATCTGACCAAAGAAGCCATTCCTATCGTACCTGCTGCTCACTATACCTGTGGCGGTGTAATGGTAGACCAACATGGGCGTACTGACCTGGATGGTTTATATGCGATTGGCGAAGTCAGCTATACCGGCTTGCATGGCGCTAACCGCATGGCTTCTAACTCTCTGCTCGAGTGCCTGGTGTATGGCTGGTCTGCCGCTGAAGATATTCTTATGCGCTTGCCACATGCCAAATTGGCGAAACATTTGCCAGACTGGGATGAAAGCCGTGTTGATAACTCTGATGAACGTGTCGTCATTCAGCATAACTGGCATGAACTGCGTTTATTCATGTGGGATTACGTCGGTATTGTGCGCACCACCAAACGCTTAGAGCGCGCTTTACGCCGTATCAATACATTACAGCAGGAGATTGATGAATATTATGCCAACTTCCGTATCTCCAATAATCTGCTGGAATTACGTAACCTCGTGCAGGTCGCTGAGTTAATCGTGCGCTGTGCCATGGAGCGTAAAGAGAGCCGTGGTTTGCATTATACGCTTGATTATCCTGATCAAATAGAGAATCCACAGCCTACCATTCTTCATCCATAATAGCTTTTCAGGGCGCGGTTCACTATCGCGCCCTGCTTATCCTGATTTTTGACTTATCACTACAACCACTTATCACGATAACTAATAGTTGAGATAAAACTCGCTGATCAACTGACAAAACTCTGGGGAATAGACCCCTTCAGATTGACGCAAAGCTAAATGCTGATACTCCGTCTCTCCCATCTGGCGCGATAACGTCAATAACATTCTATTTAGCGGCTTACCAGGACGATCCCTGATGTCTACTTGGCAGTGAACGAACCAGTTTTGTTGAATAGCAAGGCGGGAGAGTTCAATTCCCAAGCCATGAGGTAAAACCACACAAAACGCACCGCTCGGTGTGATAAGCTTCTCAGCACAGTTTAGTAAAGCATCATGCGTTAAGGAGCCGGTGTAACGCGCAGTATCGCGGGCCTCATCCCGGCAGGCGACCGCCGGAGCAAAATAAGGTGGATTGCTGACAATCAGATCATACTGATGAGGGTGGTTTTCAGCAAACTGGTGCACGTCCTGCTGATAAATACGAACCCGCTCAGCCCAGGGAGATGACGCCGCATTGCTGCTTGCCTGCCGTGCGGCTTCTGGCTCCAGTTCAACGCCATCAATCAATACCTCAGATGTTGAACGTTGAGCAATCATTAGAGCAATAAGTCCACTGCCACAACCGATATCCAACACTTTATGGGCTTTTTCCACCGGCACCCAAGCCCCAAGTAGAACACCATCAGTGCCTACCTTCATCGCACAGCAGTCATGTGCCACAAAGAATTGTTTAAAAGTGAAACCACCACCACGTAACACCGGTTTTTTTTTCAATTGTTCGCCCACATTAGTCACCAGAATCCATAACCGGCGTAGCATAGGACAATATGATTGAAGGGAAAAGACATCATTACCGCTTAAACAGGTGAAGAATTCGGCTAACCCGTCTATAATCGGCGCCCCAAGTAGAGGAAGACCATGACTGTAACCAATTTTTCCGAACTCGATCTCGATGAACGCCTGATTGACGCACTGCGCGACAAAGGCTATGAGCGCCCTACCGCCATTCAAGCTGCGGCTATTCCGCCAGCTATGGATGGGCGCGATGTATTGGGTTCGGCTCCAACAGGTACTGGCAAAACTGCCGCCTTTTTGCTGCCTGCCTTGCAGCATTTGCTCGATTTCCCACGCAAAAAATCTGGCCCGCCACGGATACTGATCCTGACGCCAACCCGTGAATTAGCCATGCAAGTTGCGGATCAAGCCCGTGAATTGGCCAAGCATACACAGCTGGATATCGCCACGATCACCGGCGGTGTGGCTTATATGAACCACGCGGAAGTGTTTAGTGAAAATCAGGATATCGTTGTTGCGACCACTGGCCGCTTGTTGCAATACATCAAAGAAGAGAACTTTGACTGTCGGGCAGTAGAAACCCTGATTCTGGATGAAGCCGACCGTATGCTGGATATGGGCTTTGCGCAGGACATTGAAACCATCGCCGCAGAGACTCGCTGGCGTAAACAAACCTTACTGTTCTCCGCCACGCTTGAAGGTGAAGCTATCCGTGAGTTTGCGGAACGCATCCTGAATGAGCCGGTAGAGTTGGAAGCCGATCCATCTCGTCGCGAACGTAAAAAAATTCAGCAATGGTACTATCGTGCTGACAATATCGAACACAAAACCGCGCTGCTAGTGCATCTGCTCAAGCAACCGGAAGTGCAGAAATCCATCATTTTCGTCAGAACCCGTGAAAAGGTACACCAACTGGTCAGTTGGCTACGTGAGGCCGGAATTAACGCCTGGTTCCTCGAAGGTGAAATGGTTCAGGCGAAGCGCACCGAAGCCGTTATTCGTTTAGGCGATGGCCGGGTTAACGTTCTGGTTGCCACTGATGTGGCTTCACGCGGTCTCGACATCGACGATATCAGTCATGTATTCAACTTTGATCTGCCGCTGACATCTGATGTCTATCTGCACCGTATTGGCCGTACTGGCCGCGCCGGGCGCAAAGGTGTTGCTATCTCATTAGTTGAAGCGCATGACCATCTATTGCTGGGTAAAATTGGCCGTTATCTGAACGAACCATTGAAGCCACGGGTTATTGATGAATTACGCCCGACCAGCAAGGCACCAAGCGAAAAAACCACCGGTAAGCCTTCTAAAAAGGTTTTAGCAAAGCGTAAAGAGCTAAAAGAAGCCAGCAAAGAGAAGGTAAAGGTTAAGGTACGTCACCGCGATGCCAAAAATGTTGGTAAGCGGCGTAAGCCAAAGGAAAAACCTGATACCAAGAGTGCTGATTGATTTAGCATTCTTGCGAAAAAGCCGCTTATAACAGCGGCTTTTTTATTATCAGCACGATGGCGACAACCTTACTGTATTTCGCACTCAAGTTGCGTTTTAGCCTATCCGGCTAATATTCTGCTACTGCTGATAAACCTCAGCGAGTTTCTTCCCGCGCAGCCAGGTATTCAATTGCTGGTATTTTTGTTGCATTTCAGCACTTTGAATATTCAAAGGCGTCATGGCAAAATATTGTTGAAAGGTTGCCCCCTGCTTGTTGCGTAATTCAGGATCAGCACCGGCTTTTAATAGCCGCAATGCCAGATCTGGCGCATTGGTTTTGCCCGCTAAATGCAGTGGTGTATCCCCCATCCGATCAGCCATATTCGGATCGACCCCAGCAACTAACAGCAGGATAACCTGAACTCCGCGCCCCGCCATAACAGCCGCAGCCAATGGCGTCGCCAGTGTTACACTATTGCGCGCATTAGGTTTCATACGGCCTTCAAGTAAAATTTGCAGGTAATGCGCATCTTGCACACTAGCCGCCGTATGCCAGGCGGTATCACCCTGCATGCCCGACTGAAATGGATCAGCATGCTCTTGCAGCAACGCCGCTAAACTTTCTGGCTGTTGGTTGAGAATAGCCCACTGCATCAGGGTTACCGACCGATCACCTTGCTGCTGCAACAACTTTTCATTTGCTAACTGATGGATCTGTTTTACATCTCCGTGGACAATCGCATCAGCGATCGGTATTACAATCGGATCAGTAAAAGCTGTATTAATATCTGTCATCGCCTGCCCCTCAAAACTTATTAATGGCATCAAAACACCGTAGATGGCATAACGCAAATGGCGCCTCACCCTCATTGCCAGTGTCGATTCAGGCATACTGCCGCTCCCAAGGTTGTTGTTCACTCATTGAGCTGATCACTTTATCAATACTGTGTGCCGATAAGCGGCGTTCAAGGTGCTTATGTGGCAGCCAATCATCTATCCCAGTGAGTTTGTCACTATTTGTCAGAGTGATTTTATGGCCTACCGCATCAGGAATTAACCACGTAGATTCCTGTGCATCTGTCAGCAAATCATATTGTTCGCTATAGCAGCGCACACCACCGTTTCCTGCTGAAATCCGTGCTTGAGTGGGGTCCATACCAAGGCGATTTATGGTGTGGTCTGAAACACCCGCGGCATTAAATGTCACCGCAAATGTTCCACTCGCTAATGCTGCGGTCGCCGCCAAACCGCCCCCCAATGAGTGCCCGGTAATCACCAGCGCATCACCAAATGCCATTTTTGCGGTTTTCCCTACAGCAACGGCTTGATTATACTGTACATCATCGTAGCCAGTGGCTTGCCGGATGTTACTTAACCAATCATTTACATCATTGGTACCGGCAAAGGATAAAACATACTGCTGATTATCATGATAAATCCCAGCCTGAAATCCTGAAGCACTATTAAATAAACTCGCCGGATCTATTCCCGCAGCCAGTAACTCACCATCACTCAAACGTGTAAACCCGCCGATGCTACCAGCAGCAGGAGCGTAAACATCTTTAGCGAGTAATGCTAATGAATAGTCCCCTTGCTGTGATCCTTGTCCATTTGATATCGCAACATACTCACTCCCCGTCGCAGCTCCGTTACTTCGCGTCAGGCTAACGTTAGCTTGCATACTATAACAAAGCTCATTACCTGCCAGCGTTGCTGCTGTAAGATGAATCGGTTGTCCCACTGAAGGCTTGTCTGCGGTGGTGACATCCCTCTTTGGCAGTTCCGATGGGTTCACTTGACTCATTAAACCTACTAATGCAGTAGGCCTAATCAAACTGACAGGTCCACTCATGCCAACTCCTTGTCGAAAGATAATCCAGATAATTAGTTCGGCGTTATGGGTTTATCTATCGACACATCGGATGATGTTCTTAAATGGAAATGATAAGATTTACTTATAAATATAGAGAAGTGTGATCGTTATCAAATTTATCGACCACTAAATAGCAGAGATGAAAAAGGGAGCCGAAGCTCCCTTAGAATTTTTGAATGACTTAAACGTTATGACAAAAATTACAGACTTTCAGTGAAAGTACGAGTAATTACATCACGTTGTTGTTCTGGTGTCAGGGAGTTAAAACGCACTGCATAGCCAGAAACACGAATCGTCAACTGAGGATATTTTTCTGGATTTTTCACTGCATCTTCCAGTGTTTCGCGGCGCAGAACGTTAACGTTCAAATGCTGACCACCTTCAACACGCACAGTAGGCTGCACTTCCAGTGGAACTTCGCGATATTCAATCTGGCCTAACTCACTGGCAGGAACTATCTGATCTTCGGCATAACCCGCTTTAGCGCAAACACAGCGCAGTTCAGATTTTTCATCATCTAACAGCCAAAAAGAGTTCAGTAAGGCTTCATTGTTAGCTTTAGTAATTTGAATACCAGTAATCATTTGGTGCCTCCATAATGCGGATATAAATTCCAAGGGGGAGAAACTATCTTGGTTATTTGGTAAAACCATTGTTGTCTTATTGTTCTGTATACCAGTCAGACCGCCGCAATTCTTTGACTTAAATCAATCTTTCGACCACATCAGTAATAACTCCATCGCCAAATTTATGTTTTATATCAATTTTATCAAAACAACTGACAGCAAATATTTTTGTAAATTTTCAACATTTTTTGCATAAAAAGGTCAAGAAATCATCATTACGTCACAGAGTCAGGTTTAACGGTTTCACTCACCGGTTTGAACCGGTAAGCTAACGCACATCAATACTTTGCAGAAACCAAGGAGAGTGTTTATGTCTGCCTCCCTTACCTGGCACGATGTGATCGGCCTGGAAAAAGAACAGCCTTACTTTAGAGATACGCTGGCCTATGTGGCAGCAGAACGCAGTGCTGGCAAGACTATCTATCCTGCGCAAAAAGATGTATTTAACGCATTCCGCCTGACTGAATTGGATCAGGTTAAAGTGGTTATTTTAGGGCAAGACCCCTACCACGGCCCCAATCAAGCACATGGATTATCATTTTCTGTGTTACCTGGTGTGCCAGCGCCTCCCTCTTTGGTGAACATGTACAAAGAGTTGGCTACCGATATCCCAGGCTTTGAGCGCCCCAATCATGGCTTCTTGCAAAGCTGGGCCGAACAAGGGGTCTTGCTACTCAATACCGTGCTAACCGTTGAAGCAGGTAATGCGCACTCTCATGCTAACCTTGGTTGGGAAACCTTCACTGATAAAGTCATTGCAGCCCTGAATGAACATCGTGATGGGGTGATTTTTATGCTGTGGGGAGCACATGCCCAGAAGAAGGGCCGGATCATTGATACCCAACGCCACTTTATTTTAAAAGCGCCGCACCCATCGCCGCTGTCTGCCCATCGTGGTTTTCTTGGTTGTAAGCACTTTTCACAAGCAAATCAGCTACTGCAACAGCACAATCAACAAGCTATTGATTGGCAACCCAAACTACCAACAGCAGAATAAAATACCAAGATAGTTAAATAAAAAAAGGCACCCGAAGGTGCCTTTTTCACGTCAGGACACCTTAAGCTTTCGCTTTAGATACCGCAACCATTGCCGGGCGTAGCAAACGGCCATTTAGCGTATAGCCTTTTTGCATCACCATCATCACATGATTTGGTTCATGATCAGCAGATTCAAGCATCGTCATTGCCTGATGAACATCAGGATTAAACGGCACATGGGTATCAGCGACAACCTCAATGCCGAATTTACCTACTGCATCGAGCAGTGATTTCAGCGTCAACTCGACACCTTCAATCATCGAAGTCAGTTCGGTATTGCTTTTATCAGCAGTATCCAGTGCACGTTCCAGATTATCGATCACTGGCAATAATTCAGATGAAAATCTTTCCAGTGCAAACTTATGCGCTTTTTCAACATCCAATTCAGTACGACGACGGATATTCTCAACTTCAGCCTTAGCGCGTAGCAAGCTTTCGCGCTCACGCTGTACGGCTGCAGCCAACTGCGCTTCAAGCTCGGCAACACGCGGATCTACACCTTCACCCGTCTCTTGTGTCGCTTCCACTTGCTGCTCTGCTGCATTTTCCATTTCTTCCGAGACTTGCTCGTTTGGTGTTTTCTGTTCTTTACTACTCATGGATATCTCCGCGTTTTAGCATTAATCTCGCTACTTGGCTTATTATGGGGATCAAAACCGGGGATTCAAGGGAACCGGTCATAATGTGGGGTAAAAGACGCCCCAGTAAGGAAAATCACGGCAATGAATAATAAAAGATTCAATTGTATTGGTATTGTCGGTCACCCACGGCATCCGGCTGCACTTGCCACCCATGAGATGCTCTACCACTGGTTAAACGCCAAAGGTTATGACGTGATGGTTGAACAGCAGATCGCCAAAGATCTAAATTTAACCGATGCCATTACCGGCAGCTTGGCTGACATTGGCCAAAAAGCCGATTTAGCCGTGGTGGTCGGGGGCGATGGCAATATGCTCGGTGCCGCGCGAGTACTCGCTCGCTATGATATCAAAGTCATCGGTGTCAACCGAGGCAATCTGGGCTTTCTGACTGATTTGGACCCGGATAATGCCCAACAACAACTTTCAGATGTACTGGAAGGCGAATATCTAAGCGAACAACGCTTCTTACTAGAAGTACAAGTGACTCGTACCAATCAGCAAAGCCGCATCAGCACAGCAATCAATGAAGTGGTTTTGCATCCGGGTAAAGTGGCACATATGATTGAATTCGAAGTGTATATCGATAACCGCTTCGCTTTTTCTCAACGTTCAGACGGCCTGATCATTGCCACCCCTACCGGCTCGACGGCTTATTCGCTCTCGGCAGGTGGCCCAATCCTCACCCCCACCCTGGACGCCATCGTATTGGTCCCGATGTTCCCACACACTCTAACCGCCAGACCTCTGGTCATTAATAGTAGCAGCACCATCCGATTGAAGTTTTCGCAAATCACCAGCGACCTGGAAATAAGCTGTGATAGCCAGATAGCACTACCGATTCAGGAGGGTGAAGAAGTATTAATTCGCCGTAGTGATTTTCACCTTAATCTTATTCATCCAAAGGACTACAGTTATTTCAATACGTTAAGTACAAAATTAGGCTGGTCGAAAAAATTATTCTAAAAAGTGCCGCAAGGACTTTACTGTATATAAAACCAGTTTATACTGTATTCAAATACAGCTATGTGTTTATGTACAGGAGATTTACCATGCTGGCCCAATTAACCATCAGTAATTTTGCAATTGTGCGTGAGTTAGAAATCGATTTTCAACCCGGGATGACAGCAATTACTGGCGAAACAGGGGCAGGTAAATCTATCGCCATAGATGCATTAGGGTTATGCCTTGGTAGCCGCTCAGATGGCAGCATGGTGCGTTTAGGTGCAACGCGTGCTGATATTTGTGCTCGCTTTTCACTGACAGACACCCCATCGGCCCGACAGTGGTTGGAAAACAACCATCTTGATGACAGCAATGAATGCCTATTGCGGCGGGCTATTGGAACCGATGGCCGCTCAAGAGGCTTTATTAATGGTACGGCAGTCCCCCTGTCACAACTGCGAGAATTAGGCCAACATCTCATCCAGATTCACGGCCAACATGCCCATCAGTTGCTATTAAGACCAGATCATCAAAAACAGCTATTAGATGCCTACGCAGACCAGTCTGCTTTGCTGAGCGAAATGAAAGCAGCCTATCAAATCTGGCACCAAAGCTGCCGGGCACTGGCACTCCATCAACAGCAATCTCTGGAACGTAACGCCCGAAAGGAATTACTGCAATATCAGTTGAAAGAACTAAATTCATTTGTCCCACAAGCGGGGGAATATGAACAAATTGATATCGAATATAAGCGTTTGGCAAACAGTGGGCAGTTGTTGTCACTCAGCCAACAAGCCTTACAATTGCTGTCGGATGATGAACAGAATAACATTCTTAGCCAGCTCTTCTCAGCCAAACACCAGTTAACCGAACTGGCTGGCATGGATGAACAATTTAATAATTTATTAAATATGCTAGAAGAGGCTTCTATCCAAATCAGTGAAGCCAGTGATGAGCTACGCCACTATGCGGAGCAATTTGATATGGACCCTAACCGTTTGTATGAATTGGAACAACGGTTATCTCGTCAATTAAATCTGGCCCGTAAACACCATGTAGCACCAGAAGAGTTACCCTTGTTTCATCAGCAATTGCTGGATGAGCAAGAACAGCTGTCACGGCAAGAAAACGACCATGAGCAACTCAGCCACGCGGTAAATACTCACTATCAACACGCGTTAGAGATAGCTAACCGGTTGCATCAAGAACGTCAGCATTATGCTGATGAATTGGCCGCGCTAATTAGCGAAAGCATGCATGAATTATCAATGCCACATGGCCAATTCACGATTGACACCCATTTTGAGCCAGAGCACCTCAGTGCTGAAGGGGCGACCCGCATTGAGTTCTGCGTCACTACCAACCCAGGTCAACCGCTACAAGCACTGGCCAAAGTCGCCTCCGGTGGTGAACTGTCTCGCATCGCATTGGCGATTCAGGTGATTACAGCGCGTAAAATGGACACTCCTGCGCTTATCTTCGATGAAGTTGATGTTGGTATCAGTGGGCCAACGGCAGCCATAGTGGGCCGCCTGTTGCGTCAGCTTGGTGAATCGACTCAGGTTATGTGTGTGACCCACCTTCCACAAGTTGCGGGTTGTGGCCATCAACATTTCTTTGTGAGTAAACAAACCGATGGCACTGAAACCGAAACCCATATGCATCGGCTAGATAAAAAAGCCCGCTTGCAAGAGTTGGCGCGCCTTCTGGGCGGCAGTGAAGTGACGAAAAACACCTTGGCAAATGCAAAAGAATTGCTCGCAGCATAGAAAAGATTAACTTTTTTCCTTTCCAGAGGTCATACAGGTGCCCTGTAAAGGTTTCCAACTGCTGCAAGGTCTATTATCATCGTCATCCTACGCCCTAAAGGAATGTGATTACTATGCGCTGTAAAATGCTGACTGCCGCCGCTGTGATGCTTGCAATGCTTACTGCGGGTTGTTCAACGCTGGAGAAGGTGGTCTACCGGCCTGATATTAATCAGGGTAACTATTTATCACCTAATGACGCGTCCAAAATTCATAAAGGTATGACCCAGCAACAAGTGGCATATACCTTAGGCACACCAATGCTACAGGACCCGTTTGGCACTAAAACCTGGTTCTATGTGTTCCGCCAACAACCTGGCCACCAGAAAGTAACACAACAGACGTTGACGTTGACCTTTGATAGCAGCGGCGTGCTGACTGATATCAAAAACGAACCAACATTAGCAGGAAATTAATTTATCCGAAGATTGCTGAGCAGATGAAGGGAACGAATACTGATTATGGTTTTAGGCAACAAGCCGCCTAATACTTATGCAACCATAGGATGGCGTACGCTTTTTCTTCGATAGCAGTTCAGGGCTACAATAAAAATAAGGCACAGACGGTGCCTTATTTTTTTGCCTGTTCGGCGCGTTGTCGGCGTAACTCTTTAGGGTCTGCGCTCAGAGGGCGATAAATCTCAACACGATCACCCGTGTTAAGCTTATCTCCCAGCTTTACCGGGCGGCTGTAAACACCCACTTTATTTTTTGTCAGATCAATATCTGATCGTAACTCAAGTAAACCTGATGCTTTGATAGCATCCTCAACAGTACTGCCAGCCTCAAGTGAAACAGTGCGCAAATATTGGCGTTCAGGCAAGGCATAAACCACCTCAACGCGAATCTCAGACACTGTATACCTCTTTAGCACGTTGAGTGAACGCCTGCACCATATTGCCAGCTAATTCCTTGAATATTTTACCAAAAGCCAACTCAATCAGCTTATTGGTAAATTCAAAATCCAGGTGCAGTTCAACTTTACAAGCATCTGCACTTAATGGGGTAAAATGCCATCCGCCCATTAATTTCCGAAATGGCCCATCTACCAATTGCATATTAATGCTCTGGTTATCAGTCAATGTATTGCGTGTAGTAAACGTTTTACTGATACCAGCCTTGGCGACATCGACTGCGGCCGTCATTTCATTCTCAGTAACATCAAGCACCCGGCTGCCGGTGCAACCAGGCAAAAATTCTGGATAAGAGCGAACATCATTAACCAGTTGATACATCTGTTCTACGCTAAACGGAACCAACGCAGAGCGGCTAATCTGTGGCATAACATTTCCTGTGAGACATAAAACGCGCTGATAATACCATTTATCTACCGCCAGACAAAAAATCTGCTAGGCATTCTACGCAACAAATGAGACAAAATGCACAGGCATCCTGCGGGAAAGGATTTCATTCGCCTCCGCATACAGTATAATGATCAATACTATGACAAAGAAAAAAGCATACAAACCCGGTTCCGCAACCATTGCGCAAAATAAACGAGCCCGCCATGAATACTTCATTGAAGAAGAGTTCGAAGCGGGTCTTGCGCTGCAAGGTTGGGAAGTAAAATCTCTGCGTGCTGGCAAAGCCAACATTAGTGATAGCTACGTAACCTTTAGAAATGGCGAAGCCTTCTTGTTTGGCGCCACCATTACGCCGTTGAACGTTGCGTCGACTCATGTTGTCTGCGAGCCAATGCGTACCCGTAAACTGCTGCTAAACAAACGCGAGCTGGATTCGCTGCTCGGTAAAGTTAATCGCGACGGTTTTACCGTAGTTGCCCTTTCCGTATATTGGAAAAATGCCTGGGTTAAAGTTAAAATCGGTGTCGCAAAAGGTAAGAAAGATCACGATAAACGTGATGACATCAAAGATCGTGAATGGCAGGTCGATAAAGCCAGAATAATGAAACACGCTAACCGTTAAGTCTCTGGCTTATCAGCGTATAGTTCTGGTATACTATAGAAGTTCTTTGGGGCTGATTCTGGATTCGACGGGATTCGCGAAACCCAAGGTGCATGCCGAGGTGCGGAGGCCTCGTAAAAAACCGCAAAAAAAATAATTGCAAACGACTCGCAATACGAATCTGCTGCTTTAGCAGCTTAATCAGCCTAAGAAACTGAAGGTTCCCTCTCTCCCTAGCCTCCGCTCTTAGGACGGGGATCAAGAGAGGTCAAACCCAAAAGAGCTCGTGTGGAAACCTTGCCTGAGGTTGAAGCATTAAAACTAATCAGGATAGTTTGTTAGTGGCGTGTCCGTCCGCAGCTAACCGGCGAATGTAATGACTGGACTAAGCATGTAGTGCCGACGGCGTAGTAATTTCGGACGGGGGTTCAAATCCCCCCAGCTCCACCAAATAATGATCCGGGTATTACCAGATAAGTCCGGAGAAGTACGGAAAGCCCGCATCCCAACTAGGTTTGCGGGCTTTTTTGTGTCTGTAGTAGTCCGAGGATATCCGTCTGAAACCGGTGTCTATTGGTATACGAATTGGTATACGGTAAGATGTATACCAATAAACGTATACCAATTACAGGGAAGAACCTTGCATGGCGCGGACTACACGCCCCCTCACCCACACCGAAGTACAAAAAGCGAAAGCCATTGATAAAGACCTTACCCTCCATGATGGTGATGGTTTATTTTTGCTAGTCAAAACCACCGGCAAGAAAATTTGGCGTTTCCGCTACCAACTTCCCAACAGTAGTAAACGCACTATGATCAGCCTCGGCGCTTACCCTGCTCTATCCCTTGCAGATGCCAGAGAGATACGCGCAGAGAAACTAGCGATGTTAGTCCGGGGGACAGATCCCCAAGCAAGGGCTGGTGAAGAGGCTGAAAAGCTCCAGATAGCGGAGGAAAGTATTTTTGTGAATGTCGCCCGCAAATGGTTCGAGTTGAAAGAAAGCCACGTTAGCGCAGCCCATGCGAAAGATATTTGGCGTTCTATTGAAAAAGACATCTTACCCAGCATCGAAAATATTCCCGTCCAAGAACTCAAAGCACGGACACTAATTCAGGTATTAGAGCCAATCAAAGCACGTGGGGCATTAGAGACGGTCAGGCGATTGGTACAACGTATAAACGAGATAATGATTTATGCGGTCAATGTAGGTTTGATTGATGCCAACCCAGCATCAGGCATTGGTAATGCGTTTGAAAGGCCTAAAAAGCAGCATATGCCCACCATAAGGCCAGAAGAACTACCTAAGTTAATGCGTACCATTTCCATGAGCAATCTCTCGATACCAACTCGCTGCTTACTTGAATGGCAATTATTGACGCTGATACGTCCCGCCGAAGCCTCAGCAACAGCTTGGGTAGAGATCGATTTAGAGAATAAGCAATGGTGTATACCGGCAGAACGGATGAAGGCAAAACGCGATCACATTGTTCCCTTGTCAGAACAAGCTTTAGAGCTGCTGGAAATCATGTATCCAATTAGTGGTAATCGTCAGTACGTTTTCCCTAGCCGAAACGACCCTCGTAAGCCTATGAACAGCCAAACGGCTAACGCAGCTTTGAAACGCATTGGTTATGGTGGAAAGTTGGTGGCTCATGGATTGAGATCTATCGCTAGTACTGCTATGAATGAGGCAGGCTTTAATGCCGACGTAGTTGAGGCTGCACTCGCACATAGCGATAAAAATGAGGTTAGAAAGGCATACAACCGCTCAACATACTTAGTAAAAAGAATAGAACTAATGAGTTGGTGGGGAAGTAAAGTTTATTCTATAACATAACAAGGAAGGAAGTGTAATGAGCAAATATGAGAAGATTGACTTAGCGTATAGCTTCCTAATTGATAAAGAGACTCAAGGCGAAACATTCAAACTTCATGAACTATCAGAAGCAAGTACTTGGTCAATAAAAACATGCACTACACATATTTCAAAAAAACTTATTAGTTACTTTCAAAAGGAGGGG
>NZ_JAZGQE010000096.1:0-18046 GCF_048593885.1 Yersinia sp. 1252 StPb PI
TAATAAAGTTAATTTGCTATTATTGAGAATAATCTTGTTTTGTGGGAATTGTCTTATAATAATATGGCGGTTATGATTGAGTTATATCTGATGCTCTGGTTGGTCATGACTTACTTTGTTGTTGATATAGGCTGCTGTTATTTTTATGTTTCTCTATTTTATCGATAAATAATATCGAGATTGTATTGATTGTTAGTCTATTGAAGGGGATATAGATGATGATCCTAATATCCCCAATCATCTTCACTCCCGCTCTAAAGCCCTGATAGGGTCCATCTCGGCTGCCCGTTTGGCAGGGAAAAAACCAAAAATAATCCCAATCAAACTAGAACATATAAAGGCCATCATGATGGATGTTGTTGAATAAACCATTGAAAAGTTACTACTGAACTGACTGAATATCAGGCCGATTACTAGCGATAATATTACGCCAAGGCCGCCGCCCAATAAGCACACTAATACCGCCTCTATCAAAAACTGCTGCATAATATCGCTGGCACGGGCACCAACCGCCATCCGCACGCCTATTTCTTTAGTACGTTCGGTGACCGATACCAACATAATATTCATCACTCCAATACCACCAACGACCAAGGAAATAACCGCAATCATTGATACCAGCAATGTCATGGTTGAGGTGGTCTTCTTAATGGTTTGACGGATACTGTCGGTATTCATCACGAAGAAATCCTGTGTCCCGTGACGTTGAGTGAGCAATTTTGTTACACCCTGCTCAGCATTAGCCAGATCAATATCATCGTTCACCCGCACGGTAATACTCTTGAGATAAGACTGGCCGAGCATACGTTTCATCGCCGTCGTATAGGGGATCCACACATTGAGGTTCTCGTCGCTACCAAAACCACTTTGTTTCTTGGCCGCCACACCAATCACGCGGCAGGGCAGAGCGCCAAGTAAGATAACTTTTCCGATGGGGTTTTCGCCCTGGGCAAACAGCTTATCGCGGGTGTTTTCATCAATGACTGCCTCTTGTATCAGGCCATCGACGCTAGCACGGTTAAAGGCCATTCCCTGGTTGATATTGTAGCCACGCACCAGAAAATATTGCTCACCGACCCCATTGACGGTGCCACTGACCGATTTATTACCATAACGTAGCGTGGTGCTGGTCGAAACCGTTGGTGTCACGCTGTGAATATAACCTTGTTGTGCCAGGGCATCCGCGTCGGTCGCCCGTAGAGTATGGATCGCCGCTGAGCGCATATCACCAAAATCCTTGCCGGGGAAAATCTCCAGCGTGCTGGTCCCCATCGCATTGATATTAGCCAGAACCTGTTGTTGCGAACCTTTTCCTAGTGCCACCACCGATACCACCGAGGCAATGCCAATAATAATCCCCAGCATGGTCAGTACGGTGCGCAAACGCTGTGCGGCCATCGCCAGTATTGCCATTTTAAACGCCTCTTGTAGGCGGTCGCGCTGCGCTTTCCACGAGGTGAGTAGTGGTTTATTGGCAATGTCTGGTTCTTGTGCGACGGTTGCTGTACTTACTGATGTTGTCGACTGCATTTGTCGGTCAGCAATGACCTCGCCATCTCTCAATTCAATAATTCGCTGCGCATGTTCTGCAATCGACATATCGTGGGTGACAATTACCACGGTGTGGCCTTGCTGGTGTAAGTCTTTAAGGATATTTAAAACTTCATGACCACTGTGAGTATCAAGTGCTCCGGTGGGCTCGTCGGCCAGAATAACTTCCCCGCCGTTCATTAGTGCCCTGGCAATACTGACCCGCTGCTGCTGCCCACCGGAAAGCTGGCTTGGGCGATAATCCAGCCGCTCGGCCAGACCGAGGCGAGACAACAGGCTGGCGGCTCGCTTTTTACGTTCCTCGCGATTGATACCGGCGTAAATTGCCGGAATTTCCACATTCTCCCGCGCACTCAAATCATTTAGCAGATGGTAGCGCTGAAAGATAAAGCCAAAATGTTCACGGCGCAGTTCGGCGAGCGCATCACGGTCCAAATGTTGCGGGATCCGGCCAGCGACCAGATATTCGCCTGCGCTGGGTTTATCCAGACAACCGAGAATATTCATTAGCGTTGATTTACCGGAGCCTGATGCGCCAACAATCGCCACCATTTCTCCGCTGTAAATAGTTAGATTGATATTTTTCAGCACTTGAACCGTCTGTTCGCCATTAATAAATTCACGGCTGACATTATCAAGCTGAAGTAAGATCTTACTGTGGTTGAGCTCTGGCATCAGTTACATCCCCATCGGCGGCCCCATACGTTGGGCCTTATTGTTGGCGGTGGTACTGCTGCCTTGGCTGACGATCACCTGTTCTCCGGCTTGCAGGCCTGAGAGGATCTGTGCATCAACATTGTTATTTAGCCCAACGGTCACTTCACGCCAACCGATGTTGCCGTTGTTGCTCACCACTTGAACCTGATACTTTCCTTTTACGTTGTTTAATGCGGTCGCGGGGATAACGATGGCGTTCTCGGCTTTGTTGAGCACGATGTAGACCTGCGCGGTCATTGAAATTCGTAACGCGCCATTTGGGTTAGCAACATCAAACAGGCCGTTATAATAAATGGCAGTGCTACTGGAACTGGAGCTGCTACTGGAGCTGGATGAGGTGGTGGTGGTTTCATCGTTGATCGAATCAGGCGCCGGTTCTATTGCTCGCAGCGTGGCACTGAATCGTTCTTCAGGCTCACCTAAAATAGTGAAGTAAACCGGCATACCGGCTTTAACTTTCACCACGTCAGCCTCAGAAATTTGTGCTTCTATCGTCATGGTGTCGAGCTGAGCGACTTTGATAATCGTTGGCGCACTTTGTACTGCGTTGACGGTTTGCCCCTCTTCAACCGGGATAGCCACCACGGTACCTGTGATGGGTGAGCTGATTTTAGTGTACCCAAGATTGAGTTTGGCGGTACTGACGGCAATTTCCGCCTGTGCAATCTGGGCATCGAGCGCAGTAATTTCCGCCTGAGTGCTTTCTAATGTGGCTTTGGCGCTATCAAAATCAGCGCGTACGCCGAGACCTTTGGCCAAAATTTGCTGCTGCCGCTGGTAGGTCAATAGGTTGTTTTTCTGTGTTGCCACTTTCGCCGCTCGTTGGGCGAGCACATTTTTCAGCGCTTCTTCGGCATCTTTCAGGGTATTTTGCTGAGTCAGATCATCAATTTCAGCCACTAACTGGCCTTTCTCAACCTGCTGTCCTAGGGTGACATGGAGCGCTTTGATTTGCCCTGAAACCTGAGCCCCAACAGTGACTTGTTTTTGTGCCTTGATGGTGCCATCAGCCAAGACAGTTTGTTCCAGAGTGCGAGTTTCGGCGGCGGCGGTGATGTAAGCGGGTTTATCCGCCGGTGAAATCAATCTGAATAGTAGCACGCCGCCCGCTATCAGCAGCAGTACAGCCAGCCCGATAAAGCGTCGTTTCGACCTTGTAACCTGTTGCATAATCAATCAAAGATCCTTGAACCACAATGAAGAAAACGGTGAAACCAAATGCAGGGGGGATAATTTACCGCCAACACCGATGAGTGTGAGTTAAGTGAGATTCAAGAATATGTAAGGATTGAGTAAAACCGGCTGCGCGCGAGTCAAATAGGCATGAAAATAGCCGAAATCAGGCAGGAGAGTTAAAAATGAAGATTTTGTTAGTCGATGATGATGTGGAACTGGGCACTATGCTGAGAGAATACCTGAGCGGTGAGGGCTTTAATGCCGAATTGGTATTGACCGGTAAAGCGGGTATTGCCGCTGCCTTATCTGGAGACTATACCGCCTTGATCCTCGATATTATGTTGCCTGATATGAGTGGTATTGATGTTTTGCGGCAAGTGCGTAAAAAAAGTCGCTTACCGATCATTATGTTAACCGCCAAAGGGGATAATATTGACCGGGTTATCGGGCTGGAAATGGGGGCAGATGACTATATGCCTAAACCCTGTTATCCCCGTGAGCTAGTCGCACGCTTGCGCGCAGTATTGCGCCGCTTTGATGAACATCCTGAAATACCGTCAGCCGATGACAGTATCATCAGCCATGGCGACCTCACACTCAACCCGTCAACGCGCAGCAGTGAATGGCAGGGTAAACCGTTTGATCTGACTGCATCGGAATTTAACTTGTTGGAACTGCTGTTGCGTTCACCAGAGCGGGTGGTTACCAAAGATGAGTTATCCGATAAAGGATTAGGCCGACCACGGGAAGCCTATGACCGCAGTGTTGATGTGCATATCAGCAATATACGTCAAAAACTTGCAGCCCTGCCGGGGAACAATCTGAATATTGAAACGGTACGTAGTATTGGTTATCGCATCAGATAATAGCCTTGGGTGGAGTGAGATTGCTTATGCGCGGACGGTTGTTTTGGAAAATTCTGCTGGGTTTTTGGTTTACCTTTATTTTAATGACCCAGATGCTGTGGCTGGTGTTCTCCTTTTACGGCAATCGCCATGAACCCCCTGAGCGTGAAATGGTGCGGCAAATTGCCAAATTACAGGTTGCCTCGGCGGCGTCGGTATTACATTCCGGTGGTTTGCCTGCGCTAAGTACCATGACAGCTAACTGGTCGGAGGCAGCTAAAGCCCATTTTTCTGTATTACCGGTGGCGGTGCTGCCACCGTTGACTGAAGAGGCGCTTACCGGGAAATCGATTCCCCAAGGCGGTGAACCTGAGTTTTATCGTCGTGAGGTTACCACTTGGGCCCAAGGCCCTGATGGACAAAACTATCGCGTCAGTTACGACATCGATGGCTTGCGCCCCGTTAATCAGCAGGGTGGCCCCGATGAAAAGCGCCATGAAATACTGAATATTCCTATCCCTATGATTTGGATGGGCGTATTAGGCGGTTTGTTCTTCAGTGCGTTATTAGCCTGGAATCTAACGCGGCCGATGCGCCAGTTACGTGCCGGTTTTGAACGGGTGGCACAGGGGGATTTGTCGGTACGATTGCTGCCGGTAATGCGGCGGCGTCATGATGAGCTGACCGAAGTTGCACGTGACTTTGACTCAATGGCCGAACGGCTCGAAGCTCTGGTCAGTGCGCGGGAACAACTACTGCATGATGTGTCCCATGAGTTGCGTTCTCCGCTGGCGCGTTTGCAACTGGCGATTGGCTTAGCGCACCAGAATCCCGGCAATGTTGAAAGCTCATTACAGCGTATTGAGCATGAATCGGAACGGTTGGATAAGATGATTGGTGAGTTGCTGGCACTTTCACGAGCTGAAAACCACCTTCTGGCTGACGATGACGAGTATTTCGATTTGCATGAGTTGGTCAAAGTGGTGGTAAATGATGCGCGCTTTGAGGCACAGGTGCCGGGCGTTGAGATCTTGCTACAGGTGTTGCCCCCTATCGAGTATACCGTCAGAGGTAATGCTGAATTGATGCGACGGGCTATTGATAACATTGTCCGCAATGCGCTGCGTTTCTCCGTTCATGGGCAACAGGTAAAAGTGACACTTTCGCTGGTGGATAAGAGTTATCAGATTCAGGTTGCTGACCAAGGACCAGGCGTTGAAGAGAGCAAGTTATCCAGTATTTTTGACCCCTTTGTGCGCGTTAAGTCGGCGATGTCTGGCAAAGGTTATGGCTTGGGATTGGCCATTACGCGTAAGGTGATTCAGGCCCATGGCGGGCAGGTTGAAGCACGCAATGGTGAGCAGGGGGGATTAGTGATTACACTACGGATTCCACGTTGGCTTGCAGTAGAGTAGTTTGACAGTAACGGTAATAGCAGAAAACAAAAACGGCACCCTTAGGCGCCGTTTTTTTATTCGTATGAGATTACTTCTTGATACGAATAATTGGTGTTTCACCAACGGTGACACTACCGGACAGCTTAATCAGTTCTTTGATCTCGTCCATGTTGGAGATAACAACCGGCGTCAATGTAGACTTGGCTTTCTCTTCCAGCAGGGCCAGATTGAACTCAATAACCACATCACCTTTCTTGACGCGCTGGCCTTCTTCAGCGATGCGTTTGAAGCCTTCGCCTTTCAGTTCAACAGTGTCAATACCGAAGTGGACGAACAGCTCAATGCCGCTGTCTGATTCGATAGAAAAAGCATGGTTAGTCTCGAAAATTTTACCGATGGTGCCATCAACAGGAGCAACCATTTTATTGCCTGAAGGCTTGATAGCAATACCATCACCAACGATTTTCTCTGCAAAAACAACATCAGGAACATCTTCAATGTTGACGATTTCACCAGACAATGGCGCAACGATTTCAATAGTACCACTGTCTTTTTTATCATCTGAAACCAATGATTTCAGTTTATCGAACAAACCCATGATCTTCTCCTAAGTATTTATACTCGTCATACTTCAAGCTGCATGTGCGTTGGCTACGTTCAATCACCCGAATCACTTACACACAGTAAGCTCATCGGGACTCTCTCACTTGCCGCCTTCCCGCAACTCGAATTATTTAGAGTTTATATTGGGCAGCGTTCCAGTATCGTGGAATTAGCAGAGTGTTTTTTCTTCGATGAATGTGGTAATCAAATCCATCAATTCTTTCGCTGTTGGTTGAGCTAATGCCTGCTCTGCCAACACCTTCACATCTTCGAAATTTGTATTACGGATAATTTTCTTGATGCGTGGGATCGAAATCGCACTCATGCTGAACTCATCCAGCCCCATGCCCAATAGCAACAGTGTAGCACGTTCATCACCAGCAAGTTCACCGCACATACCGGTCCACTTACCTTCAGCGTGAGATGCATCAATAACCTGTTTGATCAGGCCCAATACCGATGGCGACATTGGATTATAGAGATGAGAAATCAGCTCATTGCCACGATCTACTGCCAGAGTATACTGAGTTAGATCGTTTGTCCCAATACTAAAGAAGTCAACTTCCTTAGCTAAATGGCGAGCGATAACCGCCGCCGCAGGTGTTTCAACCATTACACCGACCTCGATAGTTTCATCGAAGGCCTTGTTTTCTTCACGTAATTGGCCTTTCAGCAGCTCAAGTTCTGCTTTCAGTTCACGTACTTCTTCAACCGAAATAATCATCGGGAACATAATACGTAATTTGCCAAATGCTGAGGCTCGCAAGATTGCGCGCAGCTGTGCGTGCAGAATTTCTTTGCGATCCATAGCAATACGGATAGCTCGCCAGCCCAGGAATGGGTTCTCTTCTTTCGGCAGGTTCATGTACGGCAAATCTTTATCGCCGCCGATGTCCATGGTACGGACGATAACAGCCTGAGAGCCCATCGCTTCAGCAACGGCTTTATATGCCTGGAACTGCTCTTCTTCTGTTGGCAAAGAATCGCGGTCCATAAACAGGAATTCGGTACGATACAGACCAACACCTTCAGCGCCATTACGTTCAGCACCGGCGATATCACGCACAGTACCGATGTTGGCAACCACTTCAACCTGATGACCATCAAGGGTGATAGCAGGCAGGTCTTTTAATTTGGCCAGATCATTTTTCTCGGTGATGTATTGAGTATTCACCGCTTTCAACTGCTCAATAATATCGGCAGTCGGGTTTAAATAGACTTTGTTGTTTACTGCATCAAGGATCAAATAGTCGCCATTCTGGACTTGTTTGGTCACATCGGAGGTGCCGACGATAGCAGGGAGTTCCAACGAACGAGCCATAATCGAGGTGTGAGAGGTACGGCCACCTAAATCGGTGATAAACCCTAACACTTTATCCAGATTAAGCTGTGCGGTTTCTGATGGCGTCAAATCGGTGGCAACCAGAATAACTTCATCCTGAATGGCACTCAGATCAACAATGGTCAGACCGAGAATGTTCTTCAGCAGGCGTTTACCGATATCACGCACGTCAGCCGCACGTTCTTTCAGGTATTCGTCATCCAGTTCTTCCAGGGCTTTTGCCTGCCCTTCAATCACTGAATAAGCGGCTGCATCAGCAGAGGCATGCTCATCTTTGATGAGGGCTATGATTTCCTGCTCAAGCTCTTCGTCTTCCAACAGCATGATATGCCCTTCGAAGATGGCAGCTTTCTCTTCGCCGAGGCTTGCTTCAGCTTTGGTCTTAATCGCTTCTAACTGCTCAGACGCTTTGGCCCGCCCAGATTTGAAACGTTCGACTTCCTGCTCCACTTGGTCAGCAGAGATCTTTTTCCGGTTGATGACAATCTCATCTTCTTTCAGCAAAAGTGCTTTACCAAAAGCGATACCCGGTGATACTAAAATGCCTGAAATCATAACCCTACCTTACTCTTGACTGGTGTTAACTAAAAAAGCGTGCGTGATTACTCAAGCTCAGCCATCAGTTTTACCAGATGCTCAACAGCTTTCTTCTCATCTTCACCAACAGCCGAGATCGTAACAACAGTACCTTGGGTCAGGCCCAGAGTTTGTAGTTTAAACAGGCTCTTGGCGCTGGCGCTTTTACCGTTAGAGATCACAGTAATTTCAGACGCAAAGCCTTTTGCTTCTTTTACGAACTGGGCAGCCGGGCGGGTATGCAGACCATTTGGTGCAGTAATAGTAACTTCTTGCTGGAACATTGTATTTCCCCAACTTATTGGATTTATGTTGTGGAGCTAAAGTTTAGTGTAGAACCCAAACTTTAGCCTGTATTGGTGCGCGTATAACAAGACCATCTGACTTGCGCATGACTATGCCTCAACCACCGGCAAGTCACAAAGACAGTTTCTGATGCAACCTGAATTCAGGTCTAAAATCGACACTGTCGTATCTAAGAATAATGCTCTCTTTGCGTTATGTCTTCAATCCACGTTCGGTGATGACATTTTTTGTCGCATTGCATAATTGTTAAATCGATTCAGCCAGAGATTCACTCAAGATACGATTAATTTCGCGTATCAAAATAATTGACCGGTTAAATACTAAACCCAGAGGGTAAAATCAATCTTTATGTAGTAAAAACTTTGAAGTGCGCCACAAAAAAAGCACCCATGAGGGTGCTTTTTTAGCATTTAGTGCGACAGCCTGACTACTGTTGCAGCTCTTGCTCAGTGAACAAATCTGCAAACAAAGCTGTGCTTAAATAACGCTCACCCGAGGAGGGAAGAATAACCACAATTGTTTTGTCAGTAAAGCCATCTTCTTCGGAAAGTTTGACTGCTGCCGCAACTGCTGCACCGGAAGAAATACCGGCCAAAATACCTTCTTCGTCCATCAAACGGCGAGCCATTGAGATAGCTTCATCATTGGTTACCAACGCTACGCGGTCAACCAAACTCAGATCGAGGTTGCCGGGAATAAAGCCAGCACCGATACCTTGGATTTTATGTGGGCCGGGTTTGATTTCCTGTCCAGCCAAAGCTTGCGTGATAACCGGGGAGTCAGTCGGTTCAACCGCCACAGTGATAATCGCTTTGCCTTTGGTATTTTTAATGTAGCGGCTAACACCGGTCAGGGTACCACCGGTACCGACACCTGCGATAAAGACGTCTACTTCACCATCGGTATCTTCCCAAATTTCCGGGCCGGTGGTTTGCTCATGAATTTCCGGATTCGCTGGATTACTGAATTGCTGCAAAATCAGGTAACGGTCAGGGTCAGTTGCTTGAATCTCTTCCGCTTTAGCAATGGCTCCTTTCATCCCTTTGGCCCCTTCGGTCAGGACCAGATTAGCGCCGAGCGCTTTTAGTAGCTTACGGCGCTCAATGCTCATGGTTTCTGGCATGGTAAGGGTTAATTTATAACCGCGAGCGGCGGCAACAAATGCCAAAGCAATGCCGGTATTACCGCTGGTAGGTTCTACCAGCTCTTTGCCTGCGGTCAGAATGCCGCGCTTTTCGGCATCCCAAATCATATTGGAACCGATACGGCATTTAACGCTGAAACTTGGATTGCGTGATTCAACCTTCGCCAAAATGCGCCCGTTACCGATACGGTTCAGACGAACCAGCGGCGTATGGCCGATTGTTAAAGAGTTGTCTT
This sequence comes from Yersinia sp. 1252 StPb PI, assembly GCF_048593885.1. Lineage (NCBI taxonomy): Bacteria > Pseudomonadati > Pseudomonadota > Gammaproteobacteria > Enterobacterales > Yersiniaceae > Yersinia > Yersinia sp. 1252 StPb PI. The sequence goes on from NZ_JAZGQE010000096.1 coordinate 9,894, forward strand.
CATATATCTTGCTCATAGCCCGTCCTTTAACTCTATGAAAATGTAGGAAACGTTCAAAGCATACGCTAACAGTATGGCTATGGAAGTAAGTAATTAGTATATCGATATGTTATTAGGAAATAAGTTTTAATCCCAATAGCTTTTGATCTTAACAATGAGGGCGTGGCTGGCACGCCCAGAGGAAATTAACGAGGTGGTTGAGTAAACTGGTCGCGGTAACGATCTACCCACATTGCGGTGGCTCCGCAAACGGCAACCGGCAGAATCACCAGATTAAGGAATGGGATCATAGTAAACAAACTCACCAGTGCACCAAATTGCAAGTTATCGACTTTATTCTGTCGCAATGCACTGCGCATCTGCTGGAAACTCACTTTATGGTTATCAAAGGGATAATCGCAATATTGAATTGATAGCATCCAGGCACTGAATAAGAACCACAATACCGGCGCAACGGTCTGACCAATGCCAGGGATAAAGTAGAGCAGCAGTAGCCCTAATGCCCGGGGCAGGTAGTAAGCCAGTTTTTGCCACTCGCGCGCCATGATGCGGGGCAAATCTTTAACTATTCCCCATATACCGGTGTCTGGCAGTGGTTTACCCGTCAGACTGGCCTCCAGTTGCTCAGCCAGCAAGCCGCTAAAGGGGGCTGCGATAATATTGGCCAGGGTACTGAACAGGTAACTGAATACCAGTAGCACCGAGATAACCATTACTGGCCACAACAAATAACTCAGCCACTGTAACCAGTCGGGAACATGGCTCATCAATTGTGGAACCCAATCACCTATACGGTTGAATAACCACCAGAAAGCGCCCCCCATCAGCAGAATATTTACCAGTAAGGGCAAAATAACAAATCGCCGGATACCCGGACGGGAAATTAATTGCCATCCTTGGGCAAAATAATGGACACCACTCACCTTTTTTACCGCTTTTTGCGTATACGCCATGCCATTCAGTTCTCTGTAAGTCTATTGACCCACGTATCATATCGGTATGATTTCCCACTGCATAGTCACATATTGTGCAAAAAACGAGCGAAAGATCTAGCATAATCATCTTTCTTCGAAGAAAATTGAGCACGGACTTGCACTTGTGTTCGTTGGCAAATAGAGTTAAAGGGTGAATGTTTGCCGCGGTGGCAATGTATTGGAACAACAGAGATAGTAATGATGCAGGATTTGCGTCTGATATTAATCGTTGTTGGCGCGATCGCCATAATAGCGTTGTTATTGCATGGTTTATGGACCAGCCGTAAAGAACGCTCTTCACTTTTTCGCGATCGCCCAGTTAAACGTCCGAAACAAGAACGTGTTGAAACCCCGATCGAGAGTCTCGATGAAGGGGTAGGAGAAGTGCGCGTCCGCACTGCTCATCCACAGGAGAAGCCTTCGTTTAGTCATATTGATGACGACGACGAAGACATGCCGGTTATTCAGCATACTGATACCAAACCGGCTCAGGTCAAGACGGAACCTCGTCACAAGCCTTTTGCTTCAGTGCCAACAGACTATGACGACCCTCTTTTGGGTGGGCTATCGGCTGAGCAACCACCGCATGCATCACCGCGTGATCCTTTGCTTGGATCGGTTGAAGAGTCGTATTCGCAACCGCGACACGCAGAGCCACAGCATGTGGCAGAACCTGCACCTCGTGTGGCACCACAACATGTGGAATCACAACCAGAGCCTGTCGCTCCGGCAGCAGAGGTGAAACCACAGAAACTGAAAGAGACCGTTTTGGTGCTGCATGTTGCTGCGCATCATGGTGGCGCTCTTGGCGGCGAGTTGCTGCTACAGAGTGTTCTTCAGTCTGGTTTCCAGTTTGGTGAGATGGGTATTTTCCATCGTCATCTTAGCCCGGCAGGCAGTGGCCCAGTATTATTCAGTTTGGCGAATATGGTAAAACCGGGTTCTTTCGATCCTGATACCATGTCTGATTTTTCAACGCCGGGTGTCTCAATGTTTATGATGGTGCCGTCTTATGGCGATGCCAATCAGAACTTTAAATTAATGCTGCAATCAGCCCAACGCATTGCTGATGATGTCGGTGGTGTAGTGTTGGATGATGATCGCCGCATGATGACCCCGCAGAAGCTGGAAACGTATAAGGCGCGTATCCGTGAAGTGCTGGATGCAAACGCTAGCGCCTGATAACGTTACCTCGCAATGAATCGAATTAACCCGAACCCCCGCATGCCGGGGGTTTTTTATCTTTGATGGTGAGCCATGGAATCGATAATTCAGCAAATTAATCAACTAAGAACCTCATTGCGCCATCACGAACATCTTTATCATGTGTTGGATGCCCCTGAGATCCCTGATGCTGAATATGACCGTTTGATGCAGCAATTACGTTCCCTGGAAGCACAACATCCTGAACTGATTACTCATGATTCACCGACACAGCGGGTTGGTGCCGCGCCGCTTGATGCATTTGAACAGGTTAGACACGAAGTGCCGATGTTATCTCTTGATAACGTTTTCGATGAAGAGAGTTACCTGGCTTTTGACAAACGGGTGCATGACCGGCTGAAAACCGCTGAACCGTTGACCTTCTGCTGTGAGCTGAAGCTCGATGGCCTGGCGGTCAGCCTATTGTATGAGAATGGTGAGTTAGTTAGAGCAGCTACCCGTGGTGACGGTACCACGGGTGAAAATATTACCGCGAATGTGCGTACCATCCGTGCCATTCCACTGCGCCTGCATGGGGATAATATCCCGCATCGGGTGGAAGTTCGCGGTGAAGTCTTTATGCCACAAGCCGGTTTTGAGCAACTTAACGAAGAGGCGCGTCGCAAAGGCGGTAAAATTTTTGCCAATCCACGCAATGCTGCTGCCGGATCGTTACGTCAGCTCGACCCCCGCATCACAGCCAAACGGCCATTAATGTTCTTCTGTTATGGTGTGGGTTTACTCGATGGCGGTGAGCTTGCGCGCAGTCATATTCAGCGTCTGATGCAATTTAAAGCCTGGGGTCTGCCGGTCAGTAATCGAGTGAAGTTATGCACCGGTAGTGATGAGGTAATTGCCTTCTATCGTCAGGTAGAGCAGGACCGTGCCAGTTTGGGGTTTGATATTGATGGCGTGGTTATCAAGGTTGATTCGCTCGACTTGCAAGAAAGATTGGGATTTGTAGCACGCGCACCCCGTTGGGCTACGGCGTTTAAATTTCAAGCGCAGGAACAGATAACCCAAGTTCGCGACGTGGAGTTTCAGGTGGGGCGCACTGGTGCTATCACCCCGGTCGCACGTCTGGAACCGGTGCAGGTGGCGGGCGTGGTAGTCAGTAATGCGACACTGCATAACGCCGATGAAATTGAGCGTCTTGGTATACGCATTGGTGATACCGTTATTATTCGCCGCGCTGGAGATGTGATCCCGCAAGTGGTTGGTGTGGTGATGGAACAACGCCCGCAGGATGCCAAAGAGATAGTTTTCCCGGAGCACTGCCCGGTATGTGGTTCTGATATCGAGCGGGTAGAAGGCGAGGCGGTTGCCCGCTGCACCGGTGGTCTGTTCTGCGCAGCACAGCGTAAAGAGGCGTTGAAGCACTTTGTCTCGCGCCGGGCGTTGGATGTGGACGGGATGGGTGACAAGATTATCGAACAACTGGTAGAGAAACAGTATGTCGAGAACCCAGCGGATCTATTTGAGCTGACCGCAGGCAAACTGACCGGTTTAGATCGGATGGGGCCAAAATCGGCACAAAATCTGATTGCGGCGCTAGAAAAGGCGAAGCAAACGACGTTTGCCCGCTTCCTGTATGCTTTGGGTATTCGTGAAGTTGGGGAGGCGACAGCGGCTAATTTAGCAGCTCATTTTCGCAATCTGACTAATTTGCGCGCGGCAGATATCGATGCATTAAAAAGTGTGCCAGATGTCGGGGAAGTGGTAGCCAGGCACGTGCGGAATTTCCTCGGTGAAGAACACAATCAGAAAGTGATCGAGGCGCTAGAGCAAGTGATTAGTTGGCCTGAGCCACAGCAAATTGTTGCTGCAGAGATTGATAGCCCCTTTGCTGGGAAAACCGTGGTGTTGACGGGGTCACTGACCATTCTCTCACGGGACGAAGCGAAAGATCGTCTGGCTGCTTTAGGTGCCAAAGTGAGTGGCAGTGTTTCCAAAAAAACGGATCTGGTTATTGCTGGTGAGGCGGCTGGCTCAAAACTGGCGAAAGCGCAGGAGCTTGGGATTACAGTCATTGATGAAGCGGAAATGATTCGTCTGCTGGGTGAATAGTGGTAACGCCAGAGGGCTGTATGGAAAAAGAGAATTTGATTGAGATTGCCAATACCCGGATGCCGTTTGGTAAATACCAAGGGCGGGTATTAATCGACTTACCTGAAGAGTACCTGCTCTGGTTCGCCCGCAAAGGGGAATTCCCACCAGGCAAGTTAGGTATGTTGATGGAGCTGACGCTGACCATTAAAATCGAGGGATTGGATAGTTTGGTAAAACCCCTCAAGCGTGGTTAATTTTACTTTCTAAAACAGGGCGATAGCCGTTATGTTGCCATCGCCCTATCACTGTTTAACCGAACATCAATGTTATTAAATATAAACGTCAATCTGGTTCTGTGCGGAAGGGCGGTTTACTCCATCACCGGCGGGCGCAGTTGCCGAATTGTTGTCACCTTCTTTGGTTTTATCCGCTTCCTTGGCCTGAATACGGGCAAGCTCAGCTTGCAGCGCTGCAATTTGACTCTGAATCTGTTGCTGCTGCTTTTGCAATTCATCCGCAGTCAAACCAGAATCTTTTAAGGTACTTAATTTTTCGGTCAGTTTTTGGATCTGCTGATTAATGGATTTAATTTGTGCCGCCGCACTGTTGTCAGAAGAGCTACTGCTGCTCACTGACACGGATGCTGCAGAGATAGTATTCGACATCATTATTCCTTAGTAAAACCTGGATGGAGTAATGCTTATCGACGGGAGGATATTAACCTTTAACTTTTGAGGGCTACTTTACACAATCTTATCACTTGCTTATCACTTGGTTGTTTTTTAAACGCCGCCATACTGTTCTGAAACGTTAAATTACCAAACGCAGTTCAGGCCAATGTTGCAGCCAACCTTTGCTATTTACCCGTTGGTAGTAGGTATCGACCTCACCGTTTTTCGGGTTCAAGGTGATCGTGCGGGTAAACAGTGCGTCCAAACCCAGTGGAGCCACCAGCTCAATATCGCCGCTTGCATTGAGCCTGGCACCGATTGCTGTTTCTACTTCAACCCAGTAGCTAATGGCATCGTCGGTACTGGTATAAGGTTGGCGACCCCTATGCAGGTGCATTCTGGCTTGATTTTTTACTGACCAGGGGAAGGAGAGATGCTGAGCCGCACTTTTTTGCTGTAGCTGCGCTTCGCGCTGTAAGTCATGCTGCTCGTGGGCATGTTGCTTATCGAAATAGACTAAATCGATGTCATTGAGTGCGGTCGCTAACGGGTACCCGTGCAATTGATCCCACACCAGATTACGCACAAATCCTGCCGCCAGACACCACTGCTTTAACCCGAGCTCTCGGGCAATCGACAAAGCCTGCATACGATGAGGGTCAGCCTGTAGCCATTGAATGATTTGTTGCTGCTGATTCATGCCTATTTCCACCGTAATCAATACCTTTGATTAGTTCGCAGGATAACAGAGATAAATGACAAAGAGTGAGGGAGGCTTACGCGAGAAAGCAAAAAACCGGCCATAAGCCGGTTTTTTAAAGAGTGGTGGAGCTAGACGGGATCGAACCGTCGACCTCTTGCATGCCATGCAAGCGCTCTCCCAGCTGAGCTATAGCCCCACAAATGTGGTTGTTCGTACTGACTTATCTATGATGCCACCTTTTTCCGGCCTGATGATGCAATCAAACAAGAAATTTGGTGGAGCTAGACGGGATCGAACCGTCGACCTCTTGCATGCCATGCAAGCGCTCTCCCAGCTGAGCTATAGCCCCAATGCGCACATAATAAATCGTGTGAACGGGGCGCATGATATGAAACCACTGAAACAGTGTCAACGGCTAATTCGATTTCTCGCGTTAAGCGCTGAAAAAGCCGCCAAATCAGCGGGTAATTAGCATTAAATATTATATGTCGCTCACAACTATCTAACGAGCAATAATAAAAAGGCGGCCTGAGTAGCCGCCTGATTGAATGAGCAATAACCGTATTATTGTTGTGTTTCGCGCTCGCTGATAAAGGCTAATGCTTTATCAATACGTGCCAGTGAGCGTGCCTGACCGATAGCATGGACAGTGACATCCATCCCTGGCGATTGACCCGCACCAGTGACTGCGACACGCAGCGGCATCCCCACTTTACCCATACCTACACCTAACTCATCAGCCGTGCCCTGAATCGCGTTGTGAACGTTTTCAGTGGTCCAGGCGGTGATGGCAGCGAGTTTGGCTTTAACTGCTTCAAGTGGCTGGCGGGCCACTGGGCGCAAATGTTTTTTAGCCGCATCAGCATCGAACTCGTCAAACTCTTCGTAAAAGTAACGGCAGGACTCGGCCATCTCTTTCAGCGTTTTGCAGCGCTCACCTAGTAGTTTTACGATTTCAACTAACTCTGGGCCATTACGGGTATCAAGCCCCAGTTGTTCAACATGCCATGACAGGTGAACAGCAACATGCTCTGGTGGCAGGCTATTGATATAGTGATGATTCAACCACTGTAATTTTTCAGTATTGAATGCACTGGCTGACTTACTGACCGCATCGAGGGTAAACAGCTCGGTCATCTCGGCCACAGAGAAAATCTCCTGATCACCATGAGACCAACCCAAACGCACCAAATAGTTCAGTAGTGCCTCTGGCAGATAGCCGTCATCGCGGTATTGCATAACACCAACAGCCCCGTGGCGTTTAGACAGTTTTTTACCGTCATCACCCAGAATCATTGATACATGAGCATACTCAGGCACTGGCGCGCCTAATGCTTTCAGAATATTAATCTGGCGCGGTGTATTGTTGATATGGTCTTCACCACGGATAACATGGGTGATTTCCATATCCCAGTCATCGATGACGACACAGAAGTTATAGGTTGGTGAACCATCGGTACGGCGGATGATTAAGTCATCCAGTTCCTGATTGCTGAATTCAATAGGGCCACGGATTTTGTCGTCGAAAATGACCGAGCCTTCCTGCGGGTTGCGAAAACGCACCACTGATGGCTCATCAGCGCCATGAGTGCACTGGCTATCGCGGCAACGACCATCGTAGCGAGGTTTCTCGCCATTGGCCATTTGGGTTTCACGCAACTCTTCCAGGCGCTCTTTAGAACAATAGCAGCGATAAGCGGTGCCCTTTTCCAACATTTGGTCAATCACCGCATTGTAGCGATCGAACCGTTTGGTTTGGAAATACGGGCCTTCATCCCAATCCAGATTCAACCAGTTCATACCGTCCATAATAGCGTCGATGGCTTCCTGAGTTGAGCGCTCAAGATCGGTATCTTCAATGCGCAGAACAAATTCACCACCTAAATGACGGGTGAACAGCCAGGAGTACAATGCGGTGCGTGCGCCACCTACATGGAGATAGCCGGTAGGACTGGGTGCAAAACGGGTTTTGATCTTCATTGGAATCGATGCCTTATTACGCTACGCCGGTCAGCAAAAGCTGACAGTTGCTCGAAATTTGAAAAAGTAGGCGACATTCTACCACCCTGTAGTAATTCCTCAACGATGTTACCGGTATGCAATTGATGATATTCCCATCATCTTTCAAATTGCAGGTGTGTTGGCCGCACTCACTCACCCGAATCACATACTTGGGTAAGCTCATCGGGTTCATTTGTTTGCCGCCGTCCTACACCTTGAAATATTTTGGGGATCATTTAATAAAGGTTCATAGCGGCGATAAATATCGCATCCTGTTTAAATTTGCGGCGAACGATTGTTTTCGTTTTAAAAACCGTTGACTCACTTCGAACTATCCCTATAATGCGACTCCAACAACACGGCGGGGCGATTAGCTCAGTTGGTAGAGCATCTCCTTTACACGGAGGGGGTCATCAGTTCGAATCTGGTATCGCCCACCAAACTCGACGTGTTATGCAATAAATGAGATAGATGAGGGCGATTAGCTCAGTTGGTAGAGCATCTCCTTTACACGGAGGGGGTCATCAGTTCGAATCTGGTATCGCCCACCAC
>NZ_JAZGQE010000097.1:0-17911 GCF_048593885.1 Yersinia sp. 1252 StPb PI
ATAACAATTTATTGCGACCCTACACGCAGGAGTTCCCTTGCGCCCAAAATACGGTAATGCGACAGTGTTATCAGCAATTCGGGCAGGGAGCTTCGGCGTATATTAATCCGATTATAATTGGGATCATTACCATGGAAATGACCTTAGCTACTGCCCCAAGCAAAAGGCGCTATCTGACACTATTTATGATATTTGTCACGGTTGTCATTTGTTATGTTGATAGAGCCAACCTTGCTGTTGCTTCAGCCCATATTCAGGAAGAATTTGGTATCACCAAAACCCAGATGGGTTATATCTTCTCCGCTTTTGCCTGGACCTATACCTTATGTCAGATCCCCGGAGGCTGGTTCCTCGATCGCGTTGGCTCCAAAATGACGTATTTCATTGCTATTTTGGGGTGGTCAGTCGCGACCTTATTACAGGGGTTTGCGAACGGGCTGGGCACCCTAATTGGTTTACGTGCGATTACCGGTTTATTTGAAGCGCCTGCTTTCCCAACCAATAACCGCATTGTCACCAGTTGGTTCCCAGAGCAGGAGCGAGCCTCGGCAGTTGGTTTTTATACCTCAGGTCAGTTTGTCGGCCTGGCATTTCTGACTCCATTACTTATTTGGGTACAGGAAGTCCTCAGTTGGCACTGGGTATTTATTATCACTGGGGGGATCGGCGTTATATGGGCATTGATATGGCACTTTGTTTATCAGCCACCACGTAAATCCAAAGGTATTAATCAGGCCGAACTGGATTACATTCAATCGGGTGGCGGTATTGTTGATGGTGATGCTGCGAGCGAGAAAAAAGCCCGAACCCCTATCACCGCTGCTGAGTGGAAACTGGTATTTAACCGCAAACTGGTTGGCGTCTATATTGGGCAGTTTGCCATAACCTCGACGCTGTGGTTCTTCCTGACCTGGTTCCCTAACTATCTGACCCAAGAGAAACATATCAGTGCGTTGACTGCCGGCTTTATGACCACCGTACCGTTTTTGGCGGCTTTCTTTGGTGTATTGCTCTCTGGGCTAGTGGCCGATCGCATGGTGCGCAAAGGCAAGTCCATTGGCTTTGCCCGTAAAACACCAATTATCTGCGGTTTATTGCTTTCTACCTGCATTATGGGGGCTAACTATACCAACGATCCGTTCTGGATTATGGTGTTAATGGGGCTGGCTTTCTTCGGTAACGGCTTCGCTTCTATTACCTGGTCACTGGTTTCATCATTGGCACCAGTGCGGTTGATTGGCCTGACGGGTGGCGTCTTTAACTTTGTCGGTGGGCTGGGGGGGATCACGGTTCCACTGGTGGTCGGTTATCTGGCACAGGATTATGGTTTTGCTCCTTCCCTGATTTATATCGCAGCAGTGGCATTTATGGGCGCACTCTCTTATATCTTCCTGGTCGGAGATGTAGAACGGGTGGGATAAACCCTGACTCTGCATGTCGCTGATAGTGGTGATATGCAGAGCATTTGACCAGAGACAGAGCACCGGGTGGTGATATAATCCGTATAAATGATTTAGCCTTCCGTATCACCGGAGCCAAGATGACCTGTCAGCAAGATGCCCCTTCACAAGAACAGCAACTCACCTTTGATCCTCGCGGTCATCAACTCACTAATATCAATGTCTGGGCCCCTGATAGCCAATGGCTGGCCTATGATGTGCGGCCCAATGGTAGCACTTTTAGTGGCTTAACGATTGAGCGGGTTAATTGTATTACTGGTGATATTGAGGTGATTTATCGCGCTCAGCAGGGGGCGCATGTTGGTGTGGTGACGGTCAGCCCAGATTCACCCGCGCGTTATGTGTTTATCCACGGGCCAGAGCACCCGGATAGCCACTGGCACTATGATTTTCATCATCGGCGCGGTGTGATTGTGTCCGAACCGGATAGAGAGCTGGCGGTAACACTGGATGCGATGGATATCACCCCGCCCTATACCCCAGGAGCATTGCGTGGTGGTAGCCATGTCCACGTTTTCAGCCCTGACGGCAGCCGCCTTAGCTTCACCTATAACGACCATGTACTACATGAAGTAGACCCGTTATTGGATTGTCGCAATGTGGGTATTGCACTGCCGCTGCATGGCGTGAATCCACCTAAACAGCATCCTCGCGAATACGATGGCAGCCATTTCTGTGTTTTGGTCAGTCGCACCACGCCCATACCACAAGCGGGCAGTGACCAGATAAATCGGGCATACGAGGAGGGGTGGATTGGCGCGCGGGGATATCTTAAAACGGACGGTACCCGTCAGCGTTGGGCATTGGCCTTTATCGGCGACACCCTCTCAGCGCAGGGTGAAAAAATCCCAGAAATCTTTATTGCGGATTTGCCCGAACATGACCGAGAGTATGCCCGCGCTGGAGCGGAGCCACTTGAGGGGACGCAAACTACCCTGCCTGCGCCACCCGCCGGGGTGATTCAGCGGCGGCTAACTTACACCAGCGAGCGGCCTTTCCCTGGTCTTGCTACCAGCCCGCGTCATTGGTTGCGTTCATCGCCGGATGGCAGTGCCATTGCCTGTTTGATGAAAGATGATAGCGGTATCGTACAATTATGGCTGGTTTCTCCCAATGGTGACTCACTACGGCAACTGACATTCAGCGAGGGAGGGATTCAATCAGCATTTAGCTGGCATCCACAGGGCGGTAGTTTGGCTTTTGTCTGTGATAACAGTGTGATGCTCTGTGATAGCACCACCGGTCAACTGCGCCGTTTGACGGCTCGCAGTGCGGTTGCGCCACTGGCGGATACGGTGGTTTTTGCACCAGACGGTAATAAGGTGGCATTTATGCGGGAAATAGATGGGTGGGTGCAAATCTTTACTGTGAATGTAAGCTAGGCCCCTTAGCTAATACGGTCAGGGGCTGGAGAGGGCACGAGCTGTGATTACTGTATCGGTGCACTGACAGTTTGTGTCGGTTGCTGATTTTGTATTTCCGATTGGCGGACACGCTCGCGCGGGGAGCTGGCCATTTTGTCTTCATTGTCTGAGCGCAGATAATCGTAGGGTAGGAGCAGGGTATCCATCACCGCAGAGAAGGGCAGATCTACTGCCAACAGGGGCCGTAGCGCCCAGCCGGTATTGTCATCTTTAAGCATCGCCACATTGGCTTCAGTGCCGGAGTAGTAGCCCTGACTGCTGCTGGTGTGGGTCATAATGCTTGAGCAGCCACTAACGAACAGCAGAGAACAACCGGTAACAAAAGGGATAACTGTATTTCTCATTGTTGTACTCAGCTCTCATGATACCGTGATTAACTGACACGACACTATGTCAGGTTTTGTCGTAAATTGTTACACCCATTTACAGACACTTCCGATGGTCAAAGATTCAATCTTGTGGACTGATTTAACTTAAGTGTAAGTTATAACAGCTGATTTATCGAATATTAGTTTAATAAACATCCTATTGAGATTTTTCGCGTAAATTTTTTTTGATTTTACTCTTGAAAAAAACAAGACCGATACCATCTTATTATCAGGTCAGAGAGAATACGCCGATAGGGTATTCAGACCATTAGCCTGTCCATAGTGGAAGGCTTAATTAAAAATAGGATAATACCCTTGCTAATATATTTAGGAGGCAGTTTTTATGCGTAATTCCGAGCTTGCTCCATTGTATCGTTCAGCTATCGGTTTCGACCGGTTATTTAATCTATTAGAATCCGGCCAGAACCAAAGTAATGGCGGTTACCCTCCCTATAACGTCGAGTTGGTAGATGAAAACAACTACCGCATTGCTATTGCTGTGGCAGGCTTTGCAGAGCAGGAGTTGGAAATTGTTACTCAAGATAACATATTGATTGTTAGAGGGTCTCATGCTGGTGAGCCTGAAGCTCGCACCTATTTATATCAAGGTATCGCTGAGCGTAACTTCGAGCGGAAATTCCAGTTGGCTGAGCATATTAAAATTAAAGGTGCCAACTTAGTGAATGGCTTACTGTATATCGATCTTGAGCGATTGGTACCAGAAAGTTTAAAACCGCGCCGTATTGAAATTAAGCAATCAGCTTAATATGTTTTTTCAATAATATGGCTAAGTCACATTATTAATAACTGAGCCAAGTCTGCCGTAATCGGGGACTGACCGGCTTTCTATTATCTCGCTTCTTAGAAGGAGTTATATTTATGCGTAATTATGATTTGTCACCTTTACTTCGTCAGTGGATTGGTTTTGATAAACTGGCCAGCTCAATGCAAGGCAGTCAGGATGCCCAAGGGTTCCCGCCATATAACATTGAGAAAACTGATGATAACCACTATCGCATCTCACTGGCATTAGCCGGATTTAAGCAGAGCGAACTGGATATCGAAGTAGAAGGCCCACGCCTGACAGTACGCGGTAAGCCCGCGCCGGTAGAAAAACAGGTTGAATACCTGCATCAAGGCTTGATACGTAAAGAGTTCTCATTGACCTTTACTCTGGCTGAGCATCTAAATGTAGATAATGCTCAGTTTGAAAATGGCCTGCTGCATATTGATCTGTTGCGCCAAGTGCCGGAAGCACTGCAACCTCAGCGTATTACTATTGGTAATGCTGCACCTGCGGAGCGTCAAGTATTAGATAGCCCGGCGGCAACCGAGCAAACTGAACAGCAGTAATTATGATGACCGGCACCTTTGCTTGAGGTGCCGGGATACCCTTCTTACTTAACGCCGCAGCTTTGTTAGCGGCGTTTTCTTACCGGAGAGTTTCCCCGCTCTCCGGTGCATTTTGTGGTGTATCACACATTCAACCGTTCTCCCTTCTGACAGAATCCCTACTAATTATATGTCCGTCATTCTTCAAGCTGCATGTACGTTGGCTGCGTTCAATCACCCGAATCACTTACTCATGTAAGCTCATCGGGATTCTCTCGCTTGCCGCCTTCCTGCAACTCGAATTATTTAGGATATAAGAATTTAAGGCTATGTCTGACATTGGTGATATTTCACATGGCCGACCGGTTTTTAAACTTAGGCAAGGAAGTGATTTATGAGTGCTATCGCCCTTACCGTCAGTATGTTGGCGCTGGTCGCTGTATTGGGGTTATGGATCGGTAATTGGAAGGTCTATGGTGTTGGATTAGGTATTGGCGGGGTGCTGTTTGGCGGCATTATTGTGGGCCATTTTGCACAAACCTATGACGTTGTTCTTAATGGGGACATGCTGCACTTCATTCAGGAGTTTGGCCTGATTCTGTTTGTATACACTATCGGTATTCAAGTCGGACCGGGGTTCTTCTCTTCACTGCGAGTATCGGGGTTACGACTTAACTGCTTTGCCATTCTGATGGTGATTGTCGGTGGGTTGGTGACTGCCATTATTCACAAACTGTTTGCCGTGCCGCTGCCGATTATTTTGGGTGTGTTTTCGGGGGCGGTGACCAATACACCGGCACTCGGGGCGGCACAGCAGATCCTTACTGATTTAGGGTCACCACCTCAATTGGTTAGCCAAATGGGGATGGGTTATGCCATGGCATACCCATTTGGGATTTGTGGCATTTTGCTGGTGATGTGGCTGATTCGTTTATTCTTTAAAATCAACGTCGATCGTGAGGCCAAAGAGTTTGATAGTAGCCACGGGCAGAATCGTGAGTTGCTACAAACCATGAACGTTGCGGTGCGCAACCCCAATCTGCATGGTTTGTCAGTACAGGATGTGCCGTTGCTCAATAGTGATGAGGTGGTCTGTTCCCGGCTGAAACGTGGTGATTTGCTGATGGTACCGTTGCCCGCCACGGTGATTGAACTGGGGGACTATTTGCATTTGGTTGGCCAGCGTGAAGCTCTGGAAAAAGTGCGGCTGGTCGTGGGGGAAGAGGTGGACGTTACGCTTTCCACTGCGGGGACGGCGTTGCAAACCGCTCGGGTGGTAGTAACCAATGAAGCGGTATTGGGTAAGAAAATCCGTGACCTGAATCTGAAGCAGAAGTATGACGTGGCCATCACTCGCCTTAATCGTGCGGGTATCGAACTGGTGGCCAGTAACAGTGCCAGTCTGCAATTCGGTGACATTCTTAATTTGGTAGGCCGCCCGGAAGCAATTGAGGCGGTATCCGCGGTCGTGGGTAACGCGCAGCAGAAGCTGCAACAAGTGCAGATGTTACCGGTATTTATCGGTGTTGGTCTGGGGGTATTGCTGGGGTCGATACCACTATTCATTCCAGGGTTCCCGGCGGCATTACGGCTCGGGCTGGCGGGTGGGCCACTGGTGGTGGCGTTGATTCTCGGGCGTATCGGTAGCATCGGTAAGTTGTATTGGTTTATGCCACCGAGTGCCAACCTGGCTTTGCGTGAGTTGGGTATTGTGCTGTTCCTGTCAGTGGTCGGGCTGAAGTCCGGCGGTGATTTTATCAATACGCTGGTTAATGGTGATGGGCTGGCATGGATTGGTTATGGCGCGATGATTACCGGCATCCCGTTGCTGACAGTGGGAATTCTGGCACGCATGTTAGTTAAGATGAACTATCTGACGCTGTGTGGCATGTTAGCCGGGTCAATGACCGATCCTCCGGCGTTGGCATTTGCTAATGGCCTGCACCCCACCAGCGGTGCGGCGGCGCTCTCTTATGCCACGGTTTACCCACTGGCGATGTTCTTACGAATAATGTCGCCGCAGATACTCGCCGTGCTGTTCTGGACATTGTAATGGATAGCCGATTATCCTGCGTATAGGGTGTTAATACAGTGAGAACAGGCAGATCGTAAAGACGCCGTCAATCCATCCCTGGAGGCTCGAGCCGCGCCATCCCTGGCGCGGACGCTTTACTCTTCTGTCTATCCTCACCGTATAAAGACTAAGGTGATATTTTCCAAAGGAATAGGAAGTTACGCAATTTGCTGCTTAATAATCACTTCGCTTCTTGAAATGCCAGCTCAATCTCTTCGGCCAGAATTGCGACCCCCTTTTCGATCTGCTCAGGCGCGGGCACATAGTTCATCCGCATGCATTGATGGGTGTGCGGCCAGTCATGTTCCAGACCCGGGAAGAAATAGTGGCCCGGTACCATCAGCACGCCACGTTTTTTCAGGCGCTGATAAAGTAGTTCGGTGCTGATCGGCAACTCTTTAAACCATAACCAGAGGAAAATGGCACCTTCGGGTTTGTGGATCAGGCAGCGTTCAGGCGGCAGGTATTTGCGCAGGATAGCGATAGTTTGCTGCACCCGCTCAAAGTAAAACGGCCGGATCACCTCATTGGATAAGCGCAACAAATCACCACGCTCAATCATTTCGGCGGCGATCGCAGGCCCCATACTGCCGGGCGATAAGCTGATAATGCCATTCATATTGGTGATGGCCGAAATCACTTTCTCATCGGCAATGACAATGCCGCAACGAGAACCGGGTAAACCCAGCTTCGACAGGCTCATGCACAGGATGATATTCGGATTCCACAGTGGGGTCGCATCAGTAAAGATGATACCGGGGAAGGGCACACCATAGGCGTTATCAATCAATAACGGAATATCACGTTGCTGAGCTATTGCATCAAGGCGAATCAGCTCTTCATCGGTAATCACATTACCGGTAGGATTGGTCGGCCGCGATACACATATCAGGCCAATATCATCGGTAATATTGAGGTGATCGAAATCGACGTGATATTTGAATTGGCCTTCTGGCAGCAGCTCAATATTCGGCTTGGCAGAAACGAACAGGTCTTCATCCAAACCTGCATCGGCATAGCCTAGATACTCCGGTGCCAGCGGGAACAGCACCCGACGGCGGCTGCCATCAGCATAGCGACCAGCGAATAAATTAAATAAGTAGAAAAATGCGCTCTGACTGCCATTTGTCAGTGCAATATTCTGTGGCTCAATTTGCCAGCCCAACTCGTCGCGCAGCATTTTTGCCAGCGCTTTCAGCAGCAAGTCTTTGCCTTGTGGCCCGTCGTAATTACACAGCGCCTCAGTCAATTGCCCGCGCTCCAGCATCTCCTGACACAGTTGTTGGAAGTAGGCATCCATCTCTGGAATATGTGCCGGATTACCCCCGCCAAGCATGATAGAACCTGGGGTTCTAAGGCCGTCGTTGAGGTCATCCATCAGTCTGGTAATACCCGCGTAGCGGGTAAATTTATCGCCGAAAAGTGAAAACTTCATAAATGAAAATTTATTGTTATCCGTAAGTGAACAAGTACCATACGCGTAGATAAAAGTGGGTGCAATGCGGAAAGATTTCTTCCTGCCGATGGAAAGTGTCGGCAGAGAGTGTTTTTGCGGAATAATGTTCTTATTTACTCTTTCTTGTCTCCGACCCAAACCACCAGCACATTATCCCCCTGATACTGGCGACTAAAAGCATAATAATCATCAGTTTGTTGAGATTGTTGTACTCCGGCACCAATCGCCGGATGGCGAGCGCGGAACTGACTGACTTTTTGCCAGTGTGCCAGCAGCGCACCTTTGGCACCGGTGAGTTCATTCCAGTTCATATCTGATCGGGTGCCCTGCAACGGATCTGAACCCGTTGGGCCGAATTGCCGCCCACTTTCATCGCCATAGAAGATTTGCACTGCACCTGGGGCCAGCAGCAGCAGTGAGCCCGCCTGTTGCTGTTTCAGCAATGACTGCCGGGCATCATCTTTGAAGAATAGTCGGGTATCGTGTGATGACAGGTAACTCAATACATTAAAAGCTTGCAGTTTTTCAGCCATTTGCTGATAGGTGCTGTCAATAGAAGAGAAGCACGCTAGCGCTTGTTTTGCTTGATCCTGAAAATCAAAGTTAATCATGGCATCGAAGCCGTTTTGGTAGTAATCGCTCTTCATCACACCATGGCCCCATGCTTCTCCGGCCATCCAGAACGGTAAGTTATCCAGTGCTTGAGAGGGATGGGCCGCTTTCCATTCAGCCAATGCGGCAGTGGTTTGTTGTTTAAGCTGTTGCCATGCCGGCTTCTCCACATGCTTGGCAGTATCAACCCGAAAACCGTCGATACCGTAATCGCGCACCCATTGGCTTAACCAATGAGTTAGGTAATCACGCGGTGTGGCTCCAGCAATTTCCCGCGCTGCGGTATCAGGTTTATGCCGATAAAACACCGGTAAGCCGCTGGGGTGAGTCGATTCTGTTTTGATGTCCGGCAAGAAAGCTAATGACATGGTTAGGTCGTCATAACCCGGTGAGTCGTAATCGCCAATATCGGTACGGATCCACTGCTTGCCCCACCAGTTGTCCCAACTGGCTTTATCACCGAAGTTGATGTAATCATTAAAACTATGCCAGGTTTGCCCTTTGCCGGGCGTCCAGTCGGTCCATTTTTTACCCAGTGTTTTTTCCAGTTGGTCGCCTGGCAAATAGAGTGCACCGAACTGGTAACTTTGCATATCCGCTAAAGTGGCGTATCCCACATGATTCATCACCACATCAAATAGAACACGAATACCACGTTTATGGGCCTGTTCAACCAGCTTATGTAAATCCTGTTCGGTCCCCATATTGGCATCCAGGCGGGTCCAATCCAGCCCGTAATAGCCATGATAGGCATAATGCGGGAAGTCGCCTTTAGTACCGCCACCGACCCAACCGTGAATTTGCTCCAGTGGCGAACTTATCCACAGGGCATTAACGCCAAGCTGTTGCAGATAATCAAGTTTCTCGGTTAAGCCTGCCAGGTCGCCGCCGTGGAATGTACCAATTTCCTGCATACCATCGCCGTGACGGCCGTAGCTGTGGTCATTGGCGGGATTGCCATTTTTAAAACGATCCGTCAGGACAAAATAAACAGTCGCATTTTGCCAGCTAAATGGCGCGGCTTGCTGGGTTTGGGCTGATTCCAATAGCAATAAACCACCACTCTCTGGGGCCGGTTGTAGCGTGATTTTCCCCAGCGAGACTGTTGCCGTTTGGCCGGAATAGAAATCCCGTATCGTTTCGCCTTCAGCAAAGGTTTTGCTCACATCTACAGTGACAGGCAAGCCATTCCAGCGCTGGCAACTGTGAGTCACGACTTTTGCCACTTCCACCACAGGTTCTGTGAGGCTTAAAGTGAGTGTCGGCGTACCGCTGCGGATATCAATGCGCGCCTGATACTGGCCATCACGGAACAATCGCCACTGAATATCGGCTTGATTCTGACAGGGTTGCAGCGAAAACGTCTGGTTCAACTTCACCGGCCCGGTGGGTTGCCAGCACTGTTTATTCTGATAAAACTTGAGCGGATATTCCCCTTTAGTCAGAGTGCTATTACTGACAAAAATACCACTGTCCTGCTCGGTGAACACTGGGAAATGCTGGAGTGACCAGTTAGCCATCGCTGCCGGTGAGAGTAGTAGCAGCAAGGATATTTTGAGATGTTTCATGGCACATCTTCCTATTTTGGGTGCGAGAGGTTTATGCGGATTGAGGCTGGTTTAGTGTGCCGTTTGGTGAGGAAATAGCCTCATCCTTGAGTGGATTTTATGGGGAGGAGACGTGCGGAGGAGTGGGGCACTTTTAATTGGCCGTTTTTTAGCCTAAACTACAATGTATACATTGTAAGTTATGGGGCGTGGAGAGAAAAATGAGTGTTATATCTGTAAGAATGCCTGATGAACTCGCTCACCAACTGTCGTTATTGGCCGAAGCGACTGGGCGTACCAAATCTTATCTGGCCGGGCAGGCAATCCAGGATTTCCTGGCGCGAGAGACATGGCAAATTAACGAGATAAAACAAGCTATTATTGAGGCTGAACAACAAGATTTTATCTCTGAAAATGAGATGACTACACGTTTTAAAAGAATGGGTGTGGCGATTCAGGGTAAGGATGAATAATGAACGTAATATGGCTAAGGAAAGCCGCTGTAAACTTAGAACATGAGTATCAGTGGTTATATGAGAAAAACCCTACCGCGGCTCAAAATTTTGCCAATGAAGTCTATGAGTTAACCTCATTATTAGCCACTCAACCCTCGATGGGGCGAGCAGGAAGAGTGATGGGAACACGAGAGTTGGTATTGTATAACTTCCCTTACTTGCTACCTTATCGGGTTAAAAACGCTGAGATTCAAATACTTCGCGTGTTTCATACCTATCGAGAACCACCAAAAGTCAGATGGTAGTTATTTTAGAATATAGTTATCTCAGAGGATGGTTATCATAGGCCCGCGCATCACAGGCCTATGAGCTTAACGGATAATTTTTTTATTTCTGCAAAACCTGCGGATTCACGCAGTTTTCCGTCACGGTACCGGTTAGCGCGGCGATCAGGTTATCCACTGCACAGGCAGCCATGTTGTAACGGGTCTCGGTGGTGGCGGAACCAATATGTGGCACGGCAACCACATTGCGCAGTGAGAGTAAGGGCGAATCTATCGGTAGCGGCTCTTGTTCAAACACATCCAACCCAGCGCCATGAATCGTGCCATCTTGTAGCGCGGCAATCAGCGCTGGTTCATCGACAACCGGCCCTCGGCCCGCATTAATCAGAATTGCGCTGGATTTCATTTTAGCCAGTTGGTCACGGCCAATCATATGGTAGGTCTGCTCGGTCATCGGCAGCGTAATACAGAGAAAATCAACTTCAGCCAATAAGGTATCGAGAGAACAGCGACGGGCATTAAAGCGTTTTTCGGCTTCTTCATGTGGGCGGCGGCTGGTATACAACACCGGCATACTGAAACCGAAATGTGCCCGCTGGGCCAGTGCCATCCCGATGCGACCCATACCGAGAATGCCGATAGTTTTGTGATGGATATCAACACCATACCAGTCATCACCAATGCTATCTTGCCATTCACCGGCTTTCACCCGTTCAGCTAATTCAACCACTCGACGCGCGCAAGACAGCACCAAGGCCATCATGGTGTCGGCGACGGTTTCTGTCAGAACCGTTGGTGTGTGCATCAAGGCCACACCACGCTGGCTCAGGGCATCAACATCAAAGTTGTCATAACCGACAGAAATGGTTGAGGCAGCGCGCAAACGCGGTGCTAATTGTAGAAAGTCCTGATCGATTTTACCGCCGGAGCCGATAAGCCCCTGTGCCTGTTGCAATGCAGACAATAGCTCTGGCTGATTATCAGGCGCTAAGCCATCAAAACTGTTTACGGTAAAATGTTGGGCTAAACGCTGATGCAGATCGCTGGGAATACTTTTGTACAGCACAATAGAAGGCTTCATCGCAAACTCCAATGACGTTACCCTTCATACTTGAAGTCGCAGGGGTGTTAGCTTCATTCACTAATCCGAATCACTTGACTGTGTAAGTTCATCGGGGTTTGCATCACTCGATGCCTGCCCGCAACCTCAATTACTTTGGGTGGGTGAAATTTAAAGCCAGCATACCAGTGATCACTATTGTGGGATCAAGCGCTAATCACCTTCGTCATGTTACAACGCATGAAAACCAACCTGCGTTAGCAGGTCGGTGACGTCGAATTATTGTGCTTCGCTGCGGGCGGTATTTTTAGCCGTCAGGGTATGCGAGCTGATGGCAGCGCAACGTAGTGCGGTAATAATCGCCAATGCGGGTGCGATGGCAAACAGAATAAACAGCCAATGGGCGGTATTTTCTGCCCCCGCTACTCCCCCTGGGGAATTAAGGCCAGAGAGGTTGGCTACCATGCCAGCCATCGCCGCACCGAGTGCGGTGGCAAACATCTGAACTGTGGTAATCGAGGCTCCGGCAATGTCTTTATCTTCTTCAGCAGCCACTTGCAGAATACGGGTCAACAAATGTGGCCAGCCAAAGCCGATGCCAAAACCGACCAGTGTTAATGCGATAGCGATCGGCACCATCTGTTGCCAGCCACCAAGTGAGCCGGCTGGCATCAAGATAGACAGCGCCACTAATCCCACTAGCACAATGATTGGACCGCTGATAATCGCCCAGCGGACGCCTGATCTTTTCCAACCCGCGCTCATTACTTCAGAAAGGGTCCAGCCCGCCGCCATGGTGGCTGCAATATAACCTGAAATCAACGGTGACTGACCATGGAGGATTTGCAGGAAGTAAGGGACGAATATCTCACAGGTAATGCCGATCGCCAGCAGAGAGATGGTGATATAGAGTGCTGCCAGCGGTGAGTTAAGGCGCAATGCCTCTTTTGGCAGTAGCCGAGAGGTGGCGCGTGACTCGATGCGCAGTAACAACAGCAACAGTAAGATGGCAAACACCATACCCATCATATTTATCAGACCGCTGCTGGCGATACTGCTGGCAGAAATAGTCAAAACAATCGCGGTTAATAACACCAATTGCGTGACAGGCAATGCCGACGCTGTCGTGGTACTGGAGCGGCCCGCTGGCAGGATTCGCCAGGTAAAGATGGCATAAATCAGGGTGATGGGGAGTAGCGTCCAAAATGCAAAACGCCAGGCATTCATTTCAGCAAATATGCCGCCAATCGCAGGGCCAATCAGGGTAGCAACGCCCCACATACCTGAAATCAGCGCCATTGCCCGCGGCCATAACGATTGTGGAAATACCAGATTAATCATGGCGTAAGAAAGGGCAAACAGGAAACCACCCCCTAAGCCTTGCACAGTGCGGCCCAGCAGCATCAGTGGCATATTCGGTGCCATGGCACATAACGCACTGCCGAGCATAAAGATTAGCGAGGCAAACAGGTATGCGCTACGTGGCCCGTAGCCACTGAGTAAGCGCGCAGAAAGGGCCGAGCCGAGGATCGAGGCGGTAACGAATAGCGTGGTATTCCAGGCGTACAAGCTCAGGCCGTCAATATCCAGCACCACCGACGGTAAAATGGTGGTGGCGATGTAGATATTGATGGCATGTAACACCACACCACCTGACAGGGCTATGGCAAAGGCCGCATTTTTACCGGAGAACAAGTCACTCCAACGGCTTGCATCATTTATTATCACGTTTCTATCCTGCCAGAAATCTGGTTGTTGAGTTGATTTTGTGGTTACGATAAAATTAAACAAGTAAATTCTTGGAATAACTTAGGGCAGTTACTAATAATAAGTCAAGCATGCGCTTGGAAAATGTTATGCTGGCATTGATTGATCAAAAATAAAAAACCTAGCAATGATACCGGGGAAGATATGAATATCGACCATACCACCAGTCAGCCACAATCGGTGGCGAAACGCCTACTGATGCTGCTTAAAACTCGTGGTCCGATGCAAGCGAGTGATGCCGGGATGATTTTAGGCACGACAGGTGAAGCGGCCCGGCAGCAATTCGTCAAATTGGCTAAGGAGGGGTTGGTGGTCTCCGAGGCGCAAACGCGCGGTGTGGGTCGGCCGATTCAATTATGGCAGCTAACCGAGGTGGGTAACGCGCAGTTCCCTGATACGCACAGCGAACTGACGGTACAACTATTAGGTTTAATCCGTTCTCAATTGGGTGACAGCGCCCTTGAGTTGCTGATTGATAGCCGCGAACAGGAAACCCGCACTCAATATTGTCAGGCGATGGTGGGGGCAAATAGTGTGATCGAGCGGGTTGAGCGGCTGGTGGCCATCCGCAGCCGTGAAGGTTATATGGCACAAATGCAGCAGGAGGCTGATGGGTCACTCTTGTTAATCGAAAATCACTGCCCAATCTGTGCCGCGGCGACCAGTTGTCAGGGCTTTTGTCGGGCGGAGTTAGCGGTATTTCAGCAGGTGTTAGGGGTAGCGGTTGAGCGTGTTGAGCATATTCTATCCGGCTCTCGTCGTTGTACTTATCGTATCAGGCGCGAGTCATTATGATGACCGATTGGCTGCGACTGTAATGAAAATGCGGATAAAGCCTGAGGCACTATCCGCAGAGAAAGTATTAAGAATCACAGCGGGCTTAAGGTGATTTCAACCCGGCGGTTTTGTGCTTTACCGGCGGCGGTGCTGTTGCTTGCGACCGGATTGTCCGGGCCTGCACCACTGGTGCGAATACGATTAGCGGCCACGCCCTGCACGATGAGTGCGCTACCCACGCTGTCGGCGCGTTGTTGTGAAAGCGTCATGTTATGTGCTCTGGCACCGGTGCTGTCGGTATAACCGGTCACATTGACGGCGGTTTTATCATATTCTTTCAATACCATCGCCACGCCGGTTAAGGTGTTGGCCCCGGCCGGTTTCAGATTGCTACTGTCAGTATCAAATGTGACATTATTAGGCATATTCAACACGATATTATCGCCCTGACGGGTAACACTAACACCGGTACCGTTCATTTTTTCACGCAGTTTGGCTTCCTGCACATCCATGTAATAACCGGCACCACCACCCAACGCAGCACCTGCTGCTGCGCCAATTAATGCCCCTTTGCCCCGATCATGTTTCGATGATGACAACATACCAATGCCGGCCCCTAATGCCGCACCAATACCAGCACCGTAACCAGATTTTCCGGCTTGAGACTCGCCAGTATAAGGATTGGTCGTACAAGCGGAAAGTGTCAGCGCCACAGAAACGGCGGCCACCGTGGCCAGAATGTGTTTTTTCATTGAATTTCCCTTGAATGGCACTCTATTTCGGCGAAAAGATAGATAATGTCGCCCAATAGCAGATTAAAAAATTACTCACCAACGTGAAGTACAGTTGCTGGTTTTTATCTGCCATCGTTATCCGGTAAAAAAGGAGGGAATACCATTGAGAAAACTCTCATAGTGTCATCCCAAGTGGTTAGTTGACCGGTTTATCAACAAATTACGCACGAAAAAGCCACGACTTAGCGGGTGGTTGAATCACTTCCCCCTATCTGTAGCAATAGGGGGCGCGATTTATAACTCCACGTGAGGCGGGGCGGTGGGGGGCTGGGTTGGTATTGATGAAACGGGGCCGAATTTGTAGGGATTAAAATTAAAACCAATGCGTTTCTTTACGATGGCCGAGGGGGTTGAAATCACCTCAGCTTCGATAAGAGTAATACCCTCGGCTTTCAAATGTTGAATGGTGGCGTGCAGTGCGGCTGATCCCGCGCCCCTGATTGTCCCTTCAGCATCTGGGGTTAAAACATAAGTCGGATGCGTTAATGTTGTTGCTATTGTGCCGTGTTTTTCATGTGTTTCTTGATTGATTAAATAACTGTGCGCAATGCTAACGCTAACAATCTGATGGTTGAATCGAACCACGATAATGCTCTGATTATCACTGGAACGCTGCGCGTAACTCTTTATCAGCCGACTGGTGGCTTGACCTGCATATCTATTTGTCGCCATGGCCGTCGGGAATATACCATGATGATTACAATAGACGCGCTGTTCATGGTATGTATTTTCCCATTCGGCAATCGTGGCGAGTAATTCATAGATTTGGCGGCGACTTTGCTCTGATTCGCCCTGAATCACCTCAATATCGAACCTTTCCGGCGGTACCACCCACTCACCATTACGCAGTATTCGTGGCAAAACATCTTGATAAATATAGGAAGAGATTGGCATCTCATAGCTTCCCAGCGGGTATTGCTGAGCCTGTCGTGGTGACGCAATAGAATCATCACTGTCAGAGTCACTCTCGCTACTGCAACTGTCATCGGTGCTTTCGTTGCTACTATCGGCAGTGGCACCCTGAGGGCTATTGGTTATCGCGTAATTGGCATAGTTTTGTTCAGCGTAGCCAAAAGATTGAGTGATGCTATCTATCACCGCCGATCGACCTTGCTCTTCAGCGACATCATTAACAGTTTGGATCAAGCGATTACCGGCAACAGGCTGATGGATAAAAGCATCAATAGCCTCATTGTCGTTATCAATGGTCCCTCGGTCTAAGATGTTATTTAAGGTTTGGATCAGGTATTCCGTTGACCAGGTACGCAAATTACCACCGAACAATAGCGTAAAATCAGCTAATACTGATGATAACCAGGGAGAACATAAATGCCGAATTTGGCGGGGATAACGCAGACCAATAACATTATCCAATGGCGTCTGGCAATGGCGAGCAACAGCCGGCAGCGTGAGCGACTGTTCGTGGAGGTGGGTTTGAATTTGGGTTAACACTAATGTGGGGGGAACCGGCTCTTGTGAAGTGGATATCAAGGGAGTATGAGGTTTTAAAGGCTCGCCACTGCCCACCACGATTCTGTTTGATGGATCTTCTCCGGCGAAGAGTGCCTTAATATGTCCCCAGGCGGATTCAACCTGATCACAACGCCCGTGGGTGATTATGTTATAGAGCGCCAGAGGGCCGGATAAAAAGCAACCTGCAATACCGCTGGCCCCACGTTTGGTTCTTTGGGGCTGGCTGTGTATTGCCATGAGAACTTTTTGCATGACTAACGGTTGCCGCTCATCACCATTAAAAATAGATAAATAAAATGGCTTGCTGTTAATAGCATCCTGAGAAAGGATTGAGATAGTCGGAGACAAATTGAGTAACTCGCCTTCGAGTGTTTCCAAATAATTCAACAGTAATTCATTATTATACCAGGAGAATAAGAAGGAAATGTGTGTCACACCCTGATGGATTGGAAAGTCAAGCTGTTGCTTGTTAGGTGGCAGTATTGAAACCCTATTATCGTCAGCGGTAATATCAATAAAATCATTAAGACTCATATTAAATGAGCCATCATTCACTTCAAAGCTAAGGAGTATGGACTTTCTTTTATTTTCTGCATCTACGGTATAGCGAGAAAATATAGCAGAAAGAGGTATCACCATTTTTTGTGCGATAACACAATGTATATCACAACTCAGTAATGATTTATCTGTCACCAAGATTCTGGATATTTCATCTGTTCCTATCACGTGTTGCCATGTATTTTTCATGACACTATCCGTTAAGGTGAAAAAATTTTCATTTTGGTAAATCGTCGCCTGACTGCCTTTGGGAATTTTAATTGAATTTATTTCATCTGCTCGAATTGAAAGATGATTGATTATTGTGAAATCAATGTCTTCTGGGGCATGAATACAGAGCTCTTTACCCTGGAAATAATCGCTGGAATAAATACAAACAGGCAAACTACGGGTAGGGGGGCCGCTCATGCCTGAACCTGGGCGCTCAATTATATTGTCAGTCAATGTTTCTTGGGCTGTAGCCATCCCAG
>NZ_JAZGQE010000098.1:0-17726 GCF_048593885.1 Yersinia sp. 1252 StPb PI
ATAGATATTAACATACGCAAAAATAAAAGCGAAATTCCACCCAAAATAAACATTTTAATACTCGGTGCTGGAATGTCGGGTTTAGAGTTAGCTAAGCATTTAAATTGTAGAGGAATAAAAGATATCGTCGTTATAGAAGCTGGTCCAGCAGATGATTACAACCATATAAATGCAGGAGGTGAATATGAACGAGCCAATGAATATTGGAAAAATGAAGGATCTGATAAATACTCCTACCGTTCATGGCATTCTTTAAATGAACCTCATTTTGCTAAAGGAACTTGTCTACGTCGTAGAGTCGGCGGTAGATCCCTTTATTGGCATGGTGTTATTTTACCAATAGAGGCTGAGACACTTAAATTCTGGCCTTCAAATATTGCCCATGATCTTACTGAAAGTTGGTTAGGTGGACCATCACTTTACACACAGGTGCAGTCTGAAATGCTCGCATGGGCAGATAAGAATCACGATATAGATTACTCTCTTCAGCTTTCTGGTTTTGAGTTTAAAATAACACCTCAGGTTATTCGTAATATTGATTCATCAGGTGGCTGGGAATCTTATTCACCACTTTCCTATTGGAAAGAGGATAACCAATTAAGATCTAACCCGAAAATAATTCCTGGGTATGAAGTTATGTCACTCATTATTAAAAATGGTCACTGTATTGGCGCTAAGTTGAGACATATTAGCTCTAATGAGGTATATACCATCNTCGCTGATAAATGTGTTCTCGCCTTAGGTACCATTGAGAATACACGTTTGGCAGCGCAAGTGCTTTATGATTCGGGACATTTAATTGAGGAAAAAATAACTGGACTCGTCGATCACATTGTTCAGGGATTTAATGTGACATTTGAGTATTATAAACTACCCGATATGCTGAGAGAGTTAATTGAATATAAACCTGACACTATATTCTTTTGCCATAGTTCCGCAGGAGAAAGATTTAATTTATTTTTCACTATCACCCAATCAGATTTTGGCATTGAATTAGAAGTATGGACAATGGGCGAACAGATCCCCTCCGATCATGGATATATTTGCATAAATAGAAATGATGAGAATATGCCTTTATCAATTTATAGTGGTTTAAATAATGATGATAATGTATTGATACAAAAACAGCGGGATGAACTAAATATATTCTGGCATGGTATTTGTGAAAATATATCAATCCCCTTTTCCCCATTAGTTTTTGAAGGCGGTTTTACTGTCCATGCCAGAACCATGGGGGATGTTTATCATGAATTTCATTCCCCATCGAGGGTAGTCCATGCCAACAAACCCGTCACATGGATAAGCCCACTTGGAACGGAAAACCATGAAAGTAGTACTCTGCCACTGGGAGAGATATTGAATGAAAATCATGAATTTGATCATATCAAAAATTTATATGCTGTTGGCCCAAGTACATTCCCGCGACCCGGTGCGGCTAATCCATCGTTAACAACACTCGCACTATCACGGCGACTTGCTTACATTCTTAATTAACAGAAGGCTAAATTAATAAGGATATTACTTTTATGTGTAAACCAATTTATATTCTCGGTACTGCTCTATCGCATGATGGCTCAACATGTCTAATGAAAGATGGCAAGATTATATTCTCGATTGAGAAGGAAAGAATATCCCGAGTAAAACATGATGGATTTAATGATAATTCAACTATTCAATATTGTTTAGATGCTGCGGGTATTGAATATAAAGACCTCTCATTGATAGTAGAACAAAACTCTTATAATCCATTATTTAGCCAATCATTAGAACAGCGGAAAAATAGGGTTTTACCCCCCATGGTGCCGATCATCACACTTTCTCATCACTTGGCACATGCCTACAGTGCCATAGGAACATCACCTTTTGATGATATGGGTATTGTGGTTATTGATGGCCATGGAGGTAGCTTAGACAGTTGTAATGACATTGTTGCGGATATCAAAGGTGCGAATAGTATCCACGTTAACAATCGTTACCGTTACTGGGAAACATGCAGCTACTACGTTTATCAAGATAGTAAAATCAAGCCTATCTTCAAAGACTTCTCCAGGTGGGTTAATCGAAAGAATCGCAAAGACTATCCTGTTTCGAGCTGGGAAATAGAAAATTCTATTGGTGAGTTTTATGAAGGGATAGCACTGTATATTTTTGGCGAGCTGGATTGCGCAGGTAAGTTGATGGGATTAGCCCCTTACGGAAGGCCGAATGTAATCGATTGGGTGCCCTTCTTTTTCGATTCCGGCAAAGTGGTGTTGCGTAGTGACTGGTGGGCAAAAATAGACCCTCTTTTAAACTCTGCTCCTACTCATTTTCGTGACAACTTCCAATATTACGCCGATTTAGCCTATTGGGCGCAAACCAAACTCGAGGAAGCACTGTTTTATCTGTTCAGCCATTACTACCAACTTTATCCTATGAAAAACTTTGCTTATGCCGGAGGGGTTGCATTAAATGCCACCGCAAATGAAAAGCTCATTACTCATAGTGAGTTTGAGCATCTCTATATCCAACCTGCGGCGGGAGATAACGGGCTATCAATTGGTTGTTGCTATTATGGCTGGTTGGAAGTGCTGAAGAAAGAGCGAGTAAAACACTCTGGCTCAACATACTTTGGCAAAAAATATGATGATATTAGTGTTATGGCAGAGCTTGAAAAGCATACCGATAAAATTGAATATACTTACTATGATGATATTGAAGCTATTGCCGCAAAATCCATCGTGGCAGGTAATGTTATTGCCTGGTTCCAAGGGGAGTCTGAATTTGGCCCTCGCGCTTTAGGAAACAGAAGTATTTTAGCGGACCCCCGTAACCCTCGAATGAAAGACCATATTAATACTAACGTTAAATATCGCGAGGATTTTCGCCCCTTTGCTCCTGCCGTTTTGCATGAAAAAGCGAATGACTATTTCGACTTGAACCATGATAGTGATCACATGCTATTTATTGCCTATGTCAAAGAAAAATATCGAGCAGCACTACCTTCGATTGTCCATGTAGACGGTAGTGCCCGCGTGCAAACTGTCAAAAAGGAGATGAATAAAAAATTCCATACCTTGATAAATTATTTTTTTGCCGAGACTGGCGTGCCTATATTACTGAATACCTCGTTGAACACCAAAGGAATGCCAATAGTGGAAACCCCTAAGGATGCCATCAATTTATTCTTAAACTGTGGGCTAGATTTCCTGTTCATCAACAATTACATGATATACAAGAAAAATACGTCATTAATTTCTTTGTATTAATACAACTGTAAATCATATCTGTATGTTAAAAACATGAGGTTTCTATGCATGAAGATAAATCATCTATTGGTGATAATAACAGCCTAAAAATTGGCATTATCCATTTAATAACAGAAGGCGTACAACTTTTTGTCGGCGGAGTAGGTTCTTATATCAGAGGGCAAATCATGGCATTACCGGAGGTTATTAAATTACTGGCTGATAATAATATCAGCTTAGAACCCCATTTTATTGAAATTGCCTCCAGTAAATATAATTACTTTTTTGACACAAGTAATTATGGTTATTTTATTAACCAAATTCATAATATGGGAGGGACGTTTTCAACTGTACCAGACATGACATTGGGGAAAGGCGTTGATTGTTCATGGCCCTACGGTGATGCTTTTCTTGGTAATTTACAGAACTGGCAAATATCCTCTGCGGCAGGGGCGGCAAAAATTATTGATCTCAGTACCCATTACGATATCACTCTGGCCTTTTGTCATGAATTGCCGTTCTCGTTCACGCCGCTAATTGCTCGTTTGCATGCGGCTGTTGAGAAACGTAATCTAAAGATTATCTATATTTCCCATGGCACGGCATTTAATCATGAAATGCCATTACCGAATCCTGAACGTATTATGGCTGAATCATTGGCTGTTCACTGGGCCAAGATTGATTCTAATATCAAGCTCGGTAATATCAGCGACTTCCTGGCAATGCACTTAGTGGCACAATACGGTGCTGACCCACAATCATTTATACCGACACCTGCGGGAATAAATATCAATGACCCCTGGTTTCGAATACGCAGTGATCAGGAAATCAGTGACACACTCTCATCACACGGAATATCGCTGGATCACTCATTAGCTATCACTTTAGGCAGAGGGGTTCATTACAAACGCCATGATCTGTTGCTCAGAGCAGCCTGTTATCTGGGTAATGATATTCATCCCGTTATTATGAGTGACCCGATTTTGCCGGAGTTATCTGCCTTAGCGAGCCGACTCGAGATCTCTGCCTCTCTGATCAATTCTTTTGATCGCGAACTAATGGCATGCCTTATTCAATGGCGTAATACGCGGGTTTGCGTTCTTTCTGCTGAGAATGAACCTAATGGATTGATTCCGATGGAATCACGTTGGCTGGCCAGACAACAGGGGGCATTGTTAATTGTTGCCGACTCCGGCGGTTTGAGTGAGCAGGTTGAACATGGGATCGATGGGTTCCTTCACATCCCCGGGAACGCAGCAAGTTTAGCGGAAATAATACGCCAGATTTGCCAATTAACCGACGGCGAAATAGATAAAATCAGGCAAGCCGGAGCTACATTAATAAAAGAGCGCTATAACTGGCGAAACCAAATTTTGTCTCCACTGAGATATCTGATTCCGCAAATTGCAGCTCTGGACTGATGCAGAGCTACAATGTTCAGTTAAGCATTTTGGCGGTGATTTTTTATTGCAGTTTCAGTGCCCCGATTGCGGTATCTAATATTGCATTTTGCCCATTACGGCTGGCTTCCAGGCACCCCATGGCACCGACTAACATTGGAATATCCAACTCTTTAGCCAGAATAGCGCTATGAGACATGATATGCCCCTTGCTTAAACAGATGCCTTTTACCTGCCGGTGGTTCAGCCCAACCATTTGTGAAGGCAATAACTCCTCGGCTAATAATATAATTTCACCGCTAACTGAAAGCGAAACTGGTGGTAGCCCGGTCAAATGGCCCAATGTGCGGTTAAGTATATCGCGGATATCTAATTCCCGAACGCGTAGATACTCATCATCCAGAGCCAGATAATCTTCCACCATTGCCATCAATTCATCCTGCAATGCCGATTCTGCACAAACTAACTGATGCTCCAGGCGCGCATCCATCGCCTGATGCAGTTCCTCATCATCAATCAGCATCACATGAGCGTTAAAAATAGCCGCAGCTTCAGGGCTAATCTGTTGTTCTGCCTGTTGTGCCAACTGCTGCAAATCAGCCACAGTTTGCGCCAACGCCTGTTGTAAACGCCGCTGCTCTTTAGCTACCTGTTCAGCATTGATTGTTTGAGGTAAAAAAACCGGAATGGCGGGTAACCATTGCAACAATGGTGCACTAATCGCGCCACGAGGCACCATGACGCCAGTAAATTCCCCCTCACTGGTGGTGGTGACGAATTCGCCAAAATGTTGTCGCGCCAATTGCATAAAAGCATCTAGCGCCTCGCCTGCTTGCTCACCACTGGCCAGCAAACGAATGGTATCACCTTTACGAACTTGCAATATTGCGAGCTGGTTCAGGCTGCGTGGATTCACACACTGACCATTTTTTTCCAGCAGTAAATCTGCCGCGAACGGAGCCAATGCTTCGACCAATTTAGCCGCCGGTCGCACATGTAACCCGTTAGGGTTGCGCACCACCCAACTGACACTCTGAGCATCCGCTGCCGCCTTAGCCACCGCATTACTAGCAGGTACCACGGCTTCTTCCCCTAGCTGAGTGGCTTTAGCTATCAACGCCCCCATTGCTTCAGCACGGACGTCGGCAAGTGAAGCGCCAGATGATGCAGCGACGACAGCTGCGAGAGTCCCTTCCACCAGTGGTGCGGCACAGAGTTGCACCTGCTGCGCCATATCGGGGTCTAATAGCTCCAGTGCCGTTTCTGCGCTGAGTAAGGCACTGCCTAAATCCATCAATACCAGTACGCCCGATGGGGTGTAAACCGACTCAATGGCTTCCATCACTTTAATGGCATCCGTGCCAATAGGATGATCCAGGTCGTCTACACCGGCAGCAACCGCTAACTGGCAGCTCCCTTGTGTCATTTGCTGTGCCAGTTCGGCCACACCCTGAGCCAGCAGCGCGCTATGAGAAACTACAACGAGATTGACCATCTTTCCTCCTGATAAACGTGTCAGTCCAGCCTGATTAATGACTGGCAACCTGCCATAACGCCTGCATCATCAGCATAGCTGATGTTGCCCCTGGGTCCTGATGACCAATACTCCGTTCACCCAGATAGCTGGCACGGCCTTTGCGGGCCTGCATAGTAATAGTGTCGGCCAATGCTTGCTGGGCACGTTCAACGGCCTGCTGCAATGCATCTACCACCGTGACTCCCTGCTGATTTGCCTGTTCGAGTTGCGCCACTACCGCCCACCAAACATCACACATCGTTTTATCGCCCGGCTCCGCTTTACCGCGCATCACCACCCCTTCCACACCATCTTTAAACATCTGACAAACCGCCGTCAGATCGAGGCTCTGCTTAGCATTCGTGCTTTGTGCTGCGCGAATAAAAAACGTGCCAAACAGCGGGCCGCTGGCGCCGCCAACACTTGAAAGCAGTGTCATACCGGTATTTTTCAGAATAAAACCAATGTCTTTATCAGCAAAGGTCGGTAACTTTTCGACCACTTTATTAAAGCCGCGATTCATGTTCAGGCCATGGTCGCCGTCGCCGATTTCAGTATCCAACTGCGTCAAAAAATCTCGCTGCTCGCTGAAAACTTCAGCACATAGCTGTAACCAACTGACAATTTGTTGTTTGGTGAGTCCCATATTTTTCTCCTGGCACATGGTTTTATAAGATTATTTTCAGCACTTGTGCTGACTTAAGCTCAGTGATTCGGGTTGGTGAAAGCCGCGCGTCCCTGCGGCTTCAAGTACCAAGGAGATATCAGCAACCCCAGCGCAGCGCGGGGGTACTTACCGGCGCATCCCACAATGACAGGAGTTCATCATCAACTTTCAGTACGGTGATGGACATACCCTGCATATCCAATGACGTACAATAAGAACCAATCAATTTACGCTCAATGGTCAAACCGAATTGTGTACAGCACTCCGCCAGACGGTGCCAGACACCATAAAGTTCCGATAAGGGGGTCGCGCCAAGGTTATTGACCAGAACAATGACCCGATCGCCTTTGGCTAAGGGTTGCTTACTCTGGCGCGTCTCGTTCCAGTCACCGGCTTGTCGACCCCAGTGGCGTAATGTGCGCTGATAGCTGCCGTGATCAATCAAGGTCTGGAACATGGCGTCTACCGTGTTATTCAGTGAAGTAAATGGCCGACGCTCAATACCCGGTTCACCATGGATACCCACACCAAATTCCATCTCATTTTCAGCCAAAATAAATGACGGCTTACCGGCAGCGGGCACAGTACAAGCACCAAGCGCGATGCCAATAGAATGCCCCTGATTATTAATTTTCTGCCCCAGTAGTGCGCATTCATCCAATGAATCACCACGTGCCGCAGCAGCACCGAGTAATTTTTCTATAATGACCGTGTTCGCCACCCCACGCCGCCCGGCGGTATACAGGCTATCTTTGACCGCCACATCATCGTCTATCACTAAGGTAGCAACAGCAGTGCCACCGGCATGCAACAGCTCGGCGGCAGTTTCAAAGTTTAGAATGTCGCCAGTGTAATTCTTAATCAGCATCAGCACACCAGGCCCACCATCAATGGCTTGGCCGCATTCATACATTTGATCGGGAGTCGGCGAGGTAAAAATCTCACCCGGGCAGGCACCATCCAACATGCCTTCGCCAATAAAGCCACAATGCATCGGTTCGTGGCCACTGCCACCACCGGACATCAATGCAACTTTGCCACTCACTGGCGCATCTGCACGGGTGATGAAAAGGGGTTCCTGATGCAATGTCAGCTCAGGATGCGCCGCAACCAGCCCCTGAATTTGCTCCTGTAACACACTCTCAACGCTGTTAATTAATTTTTTCATTTTATGCTCCGCGAACGGGAATGGCTGGAGAACAGAGCTGCCGATGATGAGAAATACCGGCAGACTCGGTCGATTTTCGACTCAGAACGTATTTGCCGCACAGATTAGTTGAGGAAAGCCTGACCCAAGCGGTCAGCTACCATAATTGCAGCATAGACACTGTCAGGTGTGACCTTGAACGGCATGTTGTGGATGGTTTCTCCCTCAGCACAGCTGGCCTTGGCGACATCATGGATCTTGCGTTCAATATCCTGAGAAACTCCCATCTCAGCCAATGTGATTGGTAAACCCAGTTGCTGGCAGAATGAGAGCACTGTTTCGATCTCTTCCATGCTGCTGTTCTGTAATACGAGCTGTGTTAGGGTACCAAAGGCCACTTTCTCACCGTGATACAAGTGGTGGCACTCATCTAATACGGTGAAACCGTTATGAATGGCGTGAGCGGCCGCCAGACCACTACTTTCAAAACCAAGACCACTCAGATAGGTATTGGCTTCGATAATACGTTCAACCGCTTCGGTCACAACACCCGCCTCTACCGCCAGTTTGGCTTTATAGCCCTCCGCCAGCAGGGTTTCGTAACACAAGCGAGCCAGTGTAACTGCCGCTAATGTCGATGCACCACCAGCCATATTGGTAGCTTTAGCGTCAAAACAGGCTTGTGCTTCAAAGTAAGTAGACAGCGCATCACCCATACCAGCGACCAGCAAACGTACTGGTGCTTTGGCAATAATGGTGGAATCCATCAGTACGATGTCAGGGTTTTTCGGGTAAATCATATATTCAGC
Organism: Yersinia sp. 1252 StPb PI; assembly: GCF_048593885.1. Taxonomy (NCBI): domain Bacteria; kingdom Pseudomonadati; phylum Pseudomonadota; class Gammaproteobacteria; order Enterobacterales; family Yersiniaceae; genus Yersinia; species Yersinia sp. 1252 StPb PI. The sequence goes on from NZ_JAZGQE010000098.1 coordinate 8,767, forward strand.
GAACTTGCCCTGTTCGGTATAAATAACGGATAAGGCGCTGGTCGGGGCATCGGTAGAGGCAATAGTAGGCACCACAACGACAGGGATATGCTGATAGTGAGCAATCGCTTTAGCCGTATCGAGGGTTTTCCCGCCACCGATACCAACCACGCCATTACAGCCGTGCTTTTTCAGCTCAACCGTCAACCGCTCAATTTCGTGACGGGAACATTCGCCATTAAAGCGGCTGAAATGATGTTCCAGCTCACTGGCTTGCAGGCTGGAGCCGACGGTATCAGCGGTCAGCTTCATGACGAAATCATCAGCAATGATAAAATAGTTATTAGCCAATAATTTAGCAAATTCACCAATGGACTGTAATGCATTGGCACCTTGAATATATTTGGACGGAGATTGAATGACTTTCAGCATATCTTGCTCCTGTAGCGTAAGAGATAATGTAAGAATAAATAATTTTTAGGGTCAATTTGATGAAACTGCATCCACTATAAGCGCAAAAAACAGGCTGAGAACCAACAGTGAAAACGTTCCATTATGAAACTCCGTTATCTCAGTATGGTTTCATATTGGAACGATAATGCCGTGACACAGGGGCAGGAAGAGAAGTGGCGCACAGAAGCCGCCCAACAGTGTAAGAAGGTAAAATAGAAATAGGTTTACGCGCGATAGGCACCAGCCATAAAAAAAGCCACCCCGATAAAAGGGGCAGCTTTAGTCATTCTCGGTAGTGCTAACGCCACACTAACCGTTATTCACTGACGGGTTCGTCACTCACTTTCTCTTTAGGTTCTGGATTCATACAACTGTAAATTACTGGTAACACCAGCAATGTCAGCACCGTTGCAAAGCCCAGACCAAACATGATAACCACCGCCATACTCTGGAAGAAAGCATCACTGAGCAGCGGAGCCAGCCCCAGAACCGTGGTAAATGCCGTCAACATAATAGGCCGTAAACGGGCGGTAGAGGCATCAATAATAGCTTCGCGCAGTGGTTTTTCCTGTCGCTGTAAGCCTATCTCTTCCACCAACACAATGCCGTTACGTATCAACATACCACTCAGACTTAGCAGCCCCAACAAAGCCATAAATCCGAATGGAATTCCCGTCAACAGGAAGCCTACCGTGACACCAATTAATGCCAGTGGTACCGTCAGCCAGATGGCAACAGCATTGCGCACTGAGCTGAACATCAATACCGTTACGATGAACATAATCAGGAACGCGATCGGCAAACTGATGAAAATACCGCGTTGTGCTTCCTTGGTACTTTCATAATCACCGCCCCACTCCAGCTCATATCCGCGCGGTAACTGAACGGCTTCTACGCCAGGTTTGATACGCCGCAACAACTCAGCAGAGGTCTCACCGCCCTGTTGGGTCGGATCCGTTTGCACCGTCAGTGTCCGCTTGCGATCCAGACGCATAATAAGCGGATCTTCCCACTCGGTTTCAAAACTGGTGACAACGTTATCAATTGGGATAAAGGCCAGGCGCGCCTGGCTCCAGACCATCACATCATTCAGTCGTTCTGCATTGAGTCGTTCTGCATCCGGTGTGCGCAGTACAATCGGCATTAAGCGAGTACCATCACGGTATAACCCCACCGGCAGACCACCAAAGCTCATGCGCAATGTCCCATCGACCTCGCGCTTATCTACTCCAAGCTCGCGCCCCAGATAATCGGAGAATTGTGGCCGGATCATTTTGCTACGGTCTTGCCAGTCATGCCGCGCACCATCCGCCATCGGATCAGCAATGATCGCTTTTTCCGCTTGCGCTGCCAGGGTACGTAACACCTCAGGGTCCGGGCCAACAAAGCGGGCCTCGATGGAGCTGTTGTTGGATGGCCCAAACATGATGCGTTTTATCTGCGCATCAACCTGCGGGTATTCGTCATGCATATAGGATTCGATTTCATCAATCAAACCCGGTATTTGGCTGAGGTCCTCGGTACGAACCATCACCTGCGCATAGTTAGGATAATGACGTTGGGCATTGTAGGTCAGCATAAAGCGCATCGCGCCCTGACCAATCGTTGCCATGGTGTCCGCCACCCCTTTTTGCTGCTTGATATACTGCTCAACCTTGTTCGCTATCCCTTCGGTATAATTGATATCAGTGCCATTCGGCAGCCAGATATCAACGAAGAAGATTGGCGTATTAGAGGGCGGGAAGAAGCTCTGGCGAACATTACCAAAACCCACCACCGATGCCACTAACATGGCCGCCAGCAGCACCAAAGTGATACTGCGATGTTGCAGTAACTTATTCAATACCACGCGATAATAGCGGAATAACCAGCCATCATAAGGTTGCTTGACAGGCTTATCGGCATCCACTTTCGCCGGTTTCTGATTTTGGAATGCCCACTTAGCAAAGACCGGTGTTAACGTCAGTGCCGTGAACCAACTCAACATCAGCGAGATCAACAACACCTGGAATAACGATTTACAGTATTCACCCGTAGCATCATTGGACAGGCCGATAGGTGCAAAGGCCAGAATGGCAATGATAGTCGCGCCTAACAACGGCATCATTGAGCGCTTCACCACATTGCTAATAGCGGTAAAGATGCTTTCGCCTCGCTGGCGACCAACGACGATCCCCTCCACCACCACAATGGCGTTATCCACCAACATACTTAGCGCGATAATCAGCGCCCCTAACGACACTCGCTGTAGCTCGATATTAAATAGCCACATAATGAGCAACGTACCCAGTACGTTAAGTGCCAACGAGATAGCAATTACTATACCGCTGCGCACCCCCATGAAAATCAGCAAAGTGACCACAACAATCAACAGTGCCAACAGGAAGTTAAGGATAAAACCGTTAACCGCCCCTTCAACTTCATGGGACTGATCATAGAACACGTTGATATGCATACCTAACGGGCGTTCACCGTCAAGCTGCGCCAGTCGGGCTTTAATCGCATTACCTACGTTTACCACGTTGACATTCGGGGCAAACGAAATCCCCAGTGCCAATGCAGGTTTACCGTTGGCACGATAAATATTGGTCGGTGAATGGCCAAAACCTTGAGAAACAGTGGCGATATCACGCAAATACACGCTTTTCGGGCTGCCAGGCTGACTTACCAGTAAATTCCCCAGTTCTTGTACACTTTGGAATTCACCGGTCGGATGCAAACGAATAGACTCACTGCCCACCTGCAACTGGCCCGCATCGGACACCACATTCTGGCGGCTCAGTAAATCGGATAACTGCTGTGGCGTGATACCTGCGGCGGTCATCTGGGCACGAGAAATCTCCACCTGAACTTCTTCAGGCAGAATACCCACAATACCAACTTTACCTACCCCGGGTACCAGTACCAGTTCACGTCGCAGTTGCTCGGCAAAATTACGTAAATCCTGGTTACTGTAACCATCACCCGTGAGTGAGAAGAAGAAGCCATAAACATCGCCAAAGTCGTCATTGACCATCGGCGCACTGGCTCCCGGTGGCAAACGCACACTGTTATCGTTGATTTTACGCCGCAGTTCATCCCAGATTTGCGGTAACTCATTCGCGCCATATTGTGCGCGAATATTGATGGTTATTTGTGATAAACCGGCACTGGAAATAGAGGTGACGTCGTCAACATAAGAGAGTTCCTGAATGGCATTCTCCAATGGGAGTGTGACTTCCTCTTCTACCTGCTGTGCTGATGCACCATCATAACGGGTGACAACTACCGCCGTTTTGATGGTGAAGGCTGGGTCTTCCAGCCTGCCTATATTGAGATAGGCAATAATGCCACCAATACCCAGCAACAGAATCGTTAGCCAGATACGGGTATTATTATTGATAAAATTGTCAGTCAGCTTCATCAGAGACCCCGCTCACGGACCCAAGCCCGGACAACCTGATTTGGGCGAAGCTCACCGGTACCTGCGGAGACAATCTGCTCGCCATCAGCCAGACCAGAGGTAATTTGAATGCCGTTGGCGGTCAATTGAGCCACCTGAACTTTGCGCTCTTCAACATGCATCTGACCATCATCATTCTTGATAACCCAGACTCTTGCATCATTCAATTGGGCAGTATCTGGGTTAAACACGGCTTCCACTGGTACGATAATCGTCGGATGATCAGTGCCAGACAGATTGCCAGAGTTGATTCTTACCCGGCCACTGATACCTGAAAGCAGTGGCATATCAGCCGGGCGCTTCATCGTCAGTGTCACCTGGAAAGTCTGTGAAGCAGAGGTGGTTGAGGTGGTGTGTTCTTTATACTCAGCAATAAATTCGCGCCCCGGCATATGATTAAGTAATACCGTTGGTTTGTAGTTACGATTGCTGATGTCTAGTGCGGTAAACAGGCGCTCAGGCACACTAAACACCACATCTAACGTATCCAGTGCACTTAATGTGGCAACCGCCTGACCTGGGGCCATGACCTGATGGTTACGCGCATTCACATTGGCAATAATGCCATCAAATGGCGCGGTAATGGTGGCATCACTCAGCTCTTTACGCGCAATCTCCAAAGCAGCACGAGCCGATTCCATCTCAGCACGACGTACATCCAGCTCAGCACGAGATACCGCCCTTTGCCCTTGCAAGGTATTGAAACGGTTAAACTGATCGCGAGCCAGATTAAAGGTAGACTGACGATCCCTGACTCGTAGGTTCAAATCCGTATCATTCAGTCTGGCAATGACTTGGCCTTTTTTCACCTGCTCACCTTCACGCACCAGCAACTGTTGCAATTGCCCACTTCGTTTAAAGGAGAGCTGAGTTTCATCGCCAGCTTGTAATCGCGCTGGAAAATAGCGAGTGCCATTTTGCCCACTGTCTTCAACGGTAAATATTTTTACCGGGCGCACACTTTCTGCGACTTCAGGGGGAGTTCTGTCGCAAGCAGCGAGAAGAAACGTTAATAGCAGAGTGATTACTGTTTTTATCTTCACTATAAGATCTCGTTGAGTCAGATTTTAATAATTATTGCAGATTAATTATTCACACTTCTTTATCTGTTTTGGGCTTCACTTTTTTGTGACAGACGGCGCACCAGCGCTCTTATTAGTGTGATTAATAATCCCCCGGTAAACATCCCTAGAAAATAGATCAGCACAATTAGCACCGAAATGGGTAGTGTTATTTGCATGGAAAGTAAAGATAAGTTCACTAGCCCGCTGTTTTGAAATACAAAAAGCGTCATCAGGGCCACTATCAGCAAAAAGCACACTAAATACACGTATTTCACTTGATCACCCTTTTCATCTTAGTTCATCATTTTTCGGCTTTAAAACGTAATGTCGTGCTTTCTTGCCAAATACAAATCTCTGGCTGCTAAAACAGAGATAGCCAATAGCGAAATAGCACTACTCTGCTACTCACTATCAGCTATTTTTTAAGAGCAACTGCGCTATACCCTATATAATTCGAGCCACAGGTAGGCAGCCAGCAAACGAATCCCCAGGAGCTTACTCAGGTAAGTGACTGGGGTAAGTGCGTGCCGCTAACACCCCTGTGGCTTCAAGGCCGAAGGACATCCCCAAAGTCATTGGAGCCACAGGTAGGCAGCCAGCAAACGAATCCCGATGAGCTTACGCAGTCAAGTGATTCGGGTAAGTGCGTGCCGCTAACATCCCTGTGGCTTCAAGGCCGAAGGACATCCCCAAAGTCATTGGAGCCACAGGTAGGCAGCCAGCAAACGAATCCCCAGGAGCTTACTCAGGTAAGTGACTGGGGTAAGTGCGTGCCGCTAACACCCCTGTGGCTTCAAGGCCGAAGGGGATTAGTAGTCGACGGCATCCCGGATGATTGGACACGTCATACAGTGACCGCCCCCGCGTCCACGGCCTAATTCACTGCCGACTATCTCAATCACTTCGACCCCTTCTTTACGCAACTGGGTATTGGTTTTGGTATTACGGTCATAGGCCAGCACCACACCTGGTGAAAGCGCAACCATGTTATTACCACTGTCCCATTGTTGACGTTCTGTATCGTAATCATTACCTTCGGTCTCAACCACACGCAGTTTTTTCAGGTTGAGCGCGCCAGCAACTGCTTCAACAAAGGTGCCTTTATCACGACTTAACTTAATACCGGTCGGGCCATTATCAGGGCGCAGTGAGAAGGTTTGGATCTGATTAACAATCGCCGGATATAACGTCACTACATCACGGTCGCAGAAGGTGAACACGGTATCCAGATGCATAGCGGCACGCAATTTAGGCATGGCCGCAATCATGACGCGCTCCACCTGCCCTTCGCTATTTTTAAACAGCGATTGCGCCAACTGCGTGATTGCCTGATGCGAAGTTCGCTCACTCATGCCGATTAACACGGTTTTATTACCGATTGGCATCACATCACCGCCTTCCAGCGTCGCAGTGCCGTGGTGCTGCGTCGGGTCACCCCACCACACTTTCACATTGGCGTCACCAAAGTCCGGGTGGAATTTATAGATAGCCGTGGTGAGGATGGTTTCTTCATGACGCGCCGGCCAATACAGTGGATTTAGTGTCACACCGCCATAGATCCAGCAAGTGGTATCGCGGGTATACAGTGTATTGGGCAACGGTGGTAACAAGTATTCAGTAATGCCAACCGCTTCGCGGATCAGCTTCAACTCTTCTTTGTCACATTTACCGTCTTTATGCAGTTCGGTGGTGGACAAGCCGCCAATCAGCACTTCAGCCAGCACGCGCGGCTCCAGGCTTTCCAGATAGCTGCGGGTTTCTTGCAAAATGCCCAGTGACACTTCATTCGGCACAATTTGCTGATCCAAAATCCACTTTTTCGCCGCTGGAATGGCGACCGTTTCGGCCAGCAGATTATGCATCTCAACCACATCAACACCGCGTTCACGCATTTTGGTCATAAAATCAAAATGGTCGCGCTTGGCTCTCTCTACCCACAGGACATCATCAAATAATAATTCATCACAATTACTTGGCGTCAGGCGGTTATGGGCACGCCCTGGGGCGCACACCATTACTTTATGTAACTTGCCGACTTCAGAGTGAACACCAAACTTAGGTTTAGCGTGAGTTTTCTTAGCTTTATCTGACATAAGAACTCCAATAAATTATATGGTGATAATCCCGGTAGCAATGCTATAAATCGCAGCCACCGCAGCAACAATCAGAACAATAAACAGTATTCTTTCATAGGAATTAAAGGCTTTTTGATGCTGTTCACGTTTGGCAATCAGATACAAAATAGTGCCCGGTCCGTAAATAATGGCCGACAACAGCACGTATTTCAGGCCGCCGGCGTAAATCATCAGAGCAGAGTAGAAAGTCGCAATGATGGCAAAAATCAAATCTTTTCTATGACCACGGTTATTCGTTTCGTAAGTCTCACCGGTCCATGCCAATTTCAGGCCATAAGCTCCGACTAACAGATAAGGGATCAGCGTTAATGAACTGGTTAATTCCAGCGCCAGTTGAAAAGCATAATCAGTAAACAAGGTGAGAATTAAGAATATCTGTATAAAGATGTTGGTCAGCCAAACCGCTGCTGAAGGCACAGCATTGCTGTTTTCAGTCGCGAAGATTTTTGGCATGCTGTTACTCTTAGCCGCCGAAAACAGCACTTCCGCTGCCAGCAGTGACCATGATAAATAAGCACCCAACACAGAAATAATCAGACCCACACTGATAAATATTGCACCCCAGCGGCCGACTATCGCCTCTAACACCCCGGCCATTGATGGCTGGCGTAATGCCGCCAGATCAGGGCGCAGTAACACGCCGTAAGACAACATGGTGATCAATACCAGCAGGCACAGCACACCAATAAAGCCCAGAACGGTCGCGATACCAACATGGCTACGTTCTTTGGCATAACGTGAATAAACACTCGCACCTTCGATACCCAAGAATACAAATACTGTGACCAGCATGGTGCTACGTACCTGAGAGAATAGAGACTCAGGTTCAACTGACGTGGTGATTGCCGCCGCTGCATGACCAACATAGCCATAGTCATTCAGATGGGATAAATCAGCACCTTTAATCACATCTGGCGTACCCCAGAAGTTCAGCGCAAAAACATCACCTTTAAAGGCAAAAATCAGCACGATGACGAAAATGAAGATTGGAATTATTTTTGCGAAGGTGGCGATGGTATTAATTGCCGCAGCTTCTTTAACGCCGCGCAATATCAGGATATGGAATCCCCACAAGATAACGGAGGCAATTAACACCGCCGGAATAGTATTACCATCACCAAATATAGGGAAGAATGCCCCTAACGTTGATTTGATCAGAACAAAATAAGAGACGTTACCAATACAGGTACCGGCCCAGAAACCTAATGCAGAAGCAAAACCAAGATAATCCCCAAAGCCCTCTTTTGCGTAAATGAATACACCAGAATCGAGATTAGGTTTACGCTGCGCTAATGTTTGAAAAACAAAAGCCAGCATTAGCATCCCACCCCCCGCTATACACCAGGCGATAAGTGCGCCAAACCCACCGGTTGCTCGTCCAAATGTTGCCGGCAATGAAAATATACCGGCCCCGATCATTGAACCGACCACCAAAGAGGTAAGGGCCGGTAAAGATAATTTATTCGTTGTTGAATTGGCCATGATGCTCTCAATGACATTGGATAAATTAAGTTAAATGTAAATTCTGCTTATCCTACAAACAGATTCACCCAGACCCACTTATCAATATAAATACATAGTTATCATAGCTTCCTTTAAAACTATTGCATAATGCCCGGAAAGTAGACCAAATCTTACAATATGTAAATTCTTGAAAAAATTATCACATACATCAGAATTTTGTAACAGTGTGCAAAATCATCATTTTGTATATTCATAAAATAACATTTCAGTTTAATTCACTGCAATCCACCCACTCTATTAGCATAGAAATCTGTTTTTTATTAGACGGATCATTTCAGATGATTCCAGTATCCGCATTAATTTAATAATAGACATATGAACGAGAGTCCTTGCCATCTTGCGGACTCTCGTTCTATGAACTAA
>NZ_JAZGQE010000099.1:0-17651 GCF_048593885.1 Yersinia sp. 1252 StPb PI
ATAAACTTCTGTTTATTTGCTTGCGGCATTCCCTACACCATTATTCATGGTGCGGGTAATACTCTGCTATTATCATGAGGCGTGTTTATATGGACAGTAAGATCCCTAATGCCCGTTGGTTTCGCGTTATTGTTCCAATAATGATTGCTTGTATTATTTCTTTTATGGACCGGGTAAATATTAGTTTTGCATTACCTGGTGGTATGGAAAGTGATCTGGCAATTACCAGTCAAATGGCTGGTTTAGCGGGCGGTATTTTCTTTATTGGTTATTTATTTCTACAAGTACCGGGTGGCCGTATTGCGGTTCATGGCAGCGGCAGAAAATTTATTGCTTACTCTCTTTGTGTTTGGGCCGTCGTCTCGATTCTGACCGGTTTTGTCACTAATCATTATCAACTGCTATTCCTGCGCTTTGTGCTCGGGGTGTCAGAAGGCGGCATGCTGCCAGTGGTGCTGACTATGGTCAGTAACTGGTTCCCGGAACGCGAAATCGGCCGGGCCAATGCTTTTGTTATGATGTTTGCCCCAATTGGCGGCATGTTCACCGCACCGCTATCGGGTTTCATTATTAATGCTCTGGACTGGCGTTGGCTGTTTTTCCTCGAAGGTTCACTGTCAGCCGTGGTGCTGGTGATGTGGTGGTTTGTTATCAGTGACCGACCAGAGGAAGCCAAATGGTTGTCGGCAAGGGAGCGCGATTATCTGGTGACTGAGTTGGCGCGGGAACGGGCTGAACGGATGCTCGATGCTCCGGTGACCAATGCGCCATTAAAGGCGGTATTCCTGAATAAAGGCTTGATGAAACTGGTCGCACTGAACTTCTTTTATCAGACCGGCGATTATGGTTATACCTTATGGCTGCCGACCATCTTGAAAAACCTAACCGGCGGTAATATGGCTTCCGTCGGTATTCTGGCGATTTTACCCTTTATTGCCACCACTGCCGGTATCTACCTCATTTCTGCCTTGTCGGACAGAACCGGTAAGCGCCGGCTGCTGATTATGGTTTCCCTGTTCTGCTTCGCCGCCGGTCTGGTGACGTCGGTGATTTTCCGCCACAACGTACTGGTCTCTTACTTGGCACTGGTGGTGTGCGGTTTCTTCCTCAAAGCCGCAACCAGTCCATTTTGGTCAATTCCGGGCCGTATCGCGGTGCCAGAAGTGGCGGGTGGCGCACGCGGGGTGATCAATGGCTTAGGCAATCTGGGCGGTTTCTGCGGCCCGTATCTGGTAGGTGTGATGATTTTCTTCTATGGACAGAGTGCGGCAGTTTGCATGCTGGCAGGCTCCCTGATTATTGCGGGATTGATAACCTTAACCCTGCCGAAAGAGTGTGATGTTGAAGTTAGCACGGCGGGGAAGGGCATCGCTGACAAAGGTTTGGCTAAAGCTAAACGCGCTTAAGCCGTGGTGGGGTTTTGGTGGATAACCACTATGCCCCGCCATTTATCACCGGAGAATTTCATGAATCTACAACAGCAATTAGCTCGCTGTCAGCAGCATCAACAACTACTGCAATTGCCTCATTTTAATCATGAAACGGCCTGGCGGTTGGGTGAGAAAATAAAGTGTCAGGCTGAGCGGCAAGGCGTGGCTCTGGCCATCGATATCACGGTAAATCGTCAGACACTGTTTAGTTATGCCATGTTGGGGACTAGCGCTGAAAACCATGACTGGCTGCGACGTAAACGCAATGTGGTAGAGCTACTTAATACCAGCTCTTATGCCGCTGGCTTGATGTTACAGCAGCGTCAAACTTCACTGGAAGCACGCTATGGTGTCAGCTTGCGGGATTATGCCGCCTTGGGCGGTGGCTTTCCGTTACAGGTTCAACAGGCTGGTGTGATTGGTAGTGTGAATGTGTCCGGCGCCCCCCATCTGGATGATCACAATCTGTTGTTACAGGTATTGGCAGATTTTATCGGCCTGCCTCTGGGCAGCATTGAACTTTTAACACCCTTGAGTGAATAAGGAATGGCGATGAACGCGACCCTCACCCGAGTCACGCAACGTATTACTGCGCGATCGGTAGCCACCCGTACTGCCTATTTGCAACGTATCAGCGCGGCTAAGGAAAATACAGTTCGCCGTTCGCAACTGGCCTGTGGCAATTTGGCGCATGGTTTTGCGGCCTGCCAGCCGGACGACAAAATTGCGCTGAAGAACATGGTGCGCAGCGATATTGCGATTATTACCTCCTATAACGACATGCTATCGGCACATCAGCCGTATGAACATTATCCGCAACAACTAAAAGATGCCTTGCATGCGGTGGGGGCGGTCGGCCAGGTGGCGGGCGGTGTTCCGGCGATGTGTGACGGGGTGACACAAGGGCAGGATGGCATGGAACTGTCGCTGATGAGCCGCGATGTAATTGCGATGTCTGCGGCGATTGGCTTGTCACACAATATGTTTGATGGAGCACTCTATCTTGGGGTGTGCGACAAAATTGTCCCCGGTTTGTTAATGGCGGCGTTGTCATTCGGTCATTTACCGGCGGTTTTTGTTCCTGCCGGGCCGATGGCCAGCGGCCTGTCTAATAAAGAAAAAGTGCGGGTGCGCCAGTTGTTTGCGGAGGGCAAAGTCGATAGACAGGCTTTATTGGACGCGGAAGCTGCCTCCTACCATAGCGCCGGTACCTGTACTTTTTACGGTACCGCCAACTCCAACCAGATGGTGATGGAAGTGATGGGGTTACACTTGCCCGGCTCTTCCTTTATCCAGCCCAATACGCCGCTACGTGATGCGCTCACCGCCGCCGCCGCCCGTCAGGTCACGCGCCTGACAGAAACCAGCGGTAGCTATTTACCCATTGGTCAGTTGGTGGATGAAAAGGTGGTGGTCAATGGCATTGTGGCACTACTGGCGACCGGCGGTTCGACTAACCACACCATGCATTTAGTGGCGATGGCGCGCGCGGCGGGGATCATCATCGATTGGGATGATTTTTCTGAGTTATCGGAAGTGATACCACAGTTATGCCGCATTTATCCCAATGGCCCAGCAGATATCAACTATTTTCAGGCGGCCGGTGGTGTAGCGCTGCTGGTAAAAGAGCTGTTGCAGGGCGGTTTACTCCATGAGGATGTCCATACCGTGGCCGGATTTGGCTTGCAGCGCTATACCCAAGAGCCTTATCTGGAGCAGGGGCAATTATGTTGGCGTGACGGGGCGCAGCAATCGCTGGATGAAACTGTTATTGCCAGTATCGCGATGCCTTTCTCACCACATGGCGGCACCAAAGTCTTAAGTGGCAACCTGGGGCGGGCAGTGATGAAAACTTCGGCAGTACCGCGTGATCATCAGATCATTGAAGGCCCGGCCGTGGTGTTTGAAAGCCAGCACGACGTCGGTCCGGCATTTGACGCCGGCGCACTGGACCGCGATTGCGTGGTGGTGGTGCGTTATCAGGGGCCGCGTGCTATTGGTATGCCGGAGTTGCATAAACTGATGCCACCATTAGGTGTATTACTGGATCGTGGCTTTAAGGTGGCACTGGTCACCGATGGCCGTTTGTCTGGCGCGTCAGGTAAAGTGCCCTCAGCCATCCATGTGACACCCGAAGCGTATTGTGGTGGTTTGCTGGCGAAAATCCGTAATGGCGATCGGGTGCGTGTTGATGGTGTCACTGGCGAGCTTTCACTGTTAGTGGATCAAGCTGAATTGGCTGCCCGCCATACCGACTTGCCAGATATTGCTGCCTTCCACGTAGGATGTGGCCGTGAATTGTTTGGTGCATTGCGCGAACAACTTTCCGGTGCTGAGCAAGGGGCTTGTTGTATCCGTTTTTAGTCATAAAACAGGGGGAAGGGGCATCAGTAACCCTTTTTCCCCTCATATTACTTGCCATACAGATTAATCCTGAAAACTCCATTTCCACCTTGAATCAATATTACGCCGGCTATTTTCGACTATCCTTATGAGATGTCCTTTTTTCACTCATGGAGAACGCAGATGAACCGAGATAAAGAACAGCAAACCTCGCTGGATGACGATCTGACTATGCTGACCGATACGCTGGAAGAAGTGCTGCGCGCCTCGGGTGATGCAGCTGATGAAAGCTATCAAGAGATTAAAGCCCGGGCGGAAAAAGCATTAAAGGAGGTTCAGAACCGTTTGAATGGCCGCAGTGAATGCTATATCAAACGGGCGAAAGCACTGGCGTGTTGCACCGATGATTATGTGCGTGAAAAACCTTGGTGCAGCGTAGGGATAGGGGCGACTGCTGGCTTGATCGTGGGGCTATTGATCGCCCGTCGCTGAAGGATTGACGGCTGATCACTGGATCCATTACCCGGGGCTGCGGCCCCTTTATTTTTCAATTGCCACTTTGCTGCAACGCGACATAATTGCAGGCTAGCCAGTAGACACCTGTGCTGAGTGTCAGATAACACTTATTGAGTATACAAAACCATCAATATCAAATATTAGTGTGATAACTAACAATAACTTTTGAATCTGACTTTTCTTATTATTCACGCCCCGTATAATCCCACTCTTTCTGTTGATTTGCCGAGGTGGTCGTGAAACAACTTTCTGGTTTGCTGGGTGAATTACGGCAGAAATTACGTGCCGGTTTCCCTGACCAGGCAGGTATCCGGCAAATTATCGTGCCCGCACCGGGTCGAATCGGTAGCCAACTATTAGAGTGGCTGGCCGCCCAATGCCATTTCCCACAATTTTACTGGCTTCATCGCGAAGGCCATGAAGAGGCTGCGGTCTGCGGTCAAACTCGGCTCTTCAATGATATGCAAGCGGCTGACCATTTTATTCAGCAGCATCGGGATGCGAGCGGATTACGTATTTGGGGCTTGAATGCCTTTGAACCGGTGATCGTTAACCAGCATGCCGATGGCGCGCCACAGGCGCAGGCCAGTTTCCTGTTTCTGCCCCGCATTGAAATATTACGTCGGGGTGAGCAGACCTATTTAACGCTCAATTTGGCCAGCGACTTCTCCCTACAGCAAGATGCTCTGCACGCAATTAGCTTTATCGACCAACTGGTGGCTGCCAGGCCGTTGCCTGCACTTGATACTCAGGTGCAACATGCCCGCCATATGCCGGAATATCCGCAGTGGCGCCATCTTATTCAGCACGCGTTGGCTGAGATTGAGCAGCAGAAGATGGAGAAAGTGGTACTGGCGCGTGCCACCCAACTGACGCTGGATAAGCCTCTCTCCAGTGGGGCATTTATGGCCGCCAGCCGGCAGGTCAATCATCACTGTTTCCACTTTATGCTGCGTTTTGATGCGCGGCGCGCATTTCTCGGCTCCAGCCCTGAGCGCCTCTATCTACGCCAGCAGTTGCATCTGGAGACTGAGGCTCTGGCGGGCACGGTATCCAGCGCAGAAACCTCGCAGCAGGCGGCAGAACTGGCCGATTGGCTGATGCATGATGAAAAGAATCAACGCGAGAACTTGTTGGTGGTAGATGATATCTGCCAGCGATTGCAGGGCGGGGTGGCAGCAGTCGATGTAATGCCACCGGAAATCATCCGTTTGCGTAAAGTGCAGCACTTGCGCCGCTGCATTCACGCCCAACTCACCCGCGCCAGTGATACCGATTGTTTGCAGCGTTTGCAACCGACGGCGGCCGTCGCCGGTTTGCCTCGCAACGTCGCGCGGCAGTTTATTGCGCAGCATGAACCTTTTTCCCGCGGCTGGTATGCCGGTTCTGCCGGTTATCTTTCGGCAAAACAGACTGAATTCAGTGTCGCCCTGCGTTCTGCCAGGGTAGAAGAACAGCAGGTCCATCTGTATGCCGGAGCCGGCATTGTGGCAGGCTCTGACCCGGAACAGGAATGGCAAGAAATTAACAATAAATCAGCCGGGCTACGCACCTTGCTGGAAAGTCAGCCGTAGGATAATAAAATGCTGTAATTAACCGCACTCATTATGTGGGCGGATTGTGACACCTAAGCGGCAGGTGTAAACTGTGAGCACTTTCCTTACTTATAACCATTAATCAGTCACTCCGGGCTTTTTTAACAGGATGAAGCACTATCCTCATGTTGATTATCGGGGTCGCAGTGTCTGTTAACTGACTGTTGAGCGAACCATGTCGACAAGTGTTTTTAACCGTCGTTGGGCGGCGTTGCTACTGGAAGCCTTGACCCGCCACGGTGTGCGTCATATCTGTATTGCTCCCGGCTCCCGCTCGACTCCGTTAACACTGGCGGCAGCGGCCAATCCCGCGCTGGTTTGTCATACCCATTTTGATGAGCGCGGTTTGGGCCATTTGGCCTTAGGTCTGGCAAAAGCTTCCACCGAGCCTGTGGCCGTTATTGTCACTTCCGGTACTGCTGCCGCCAATCTTTATCCTGCTCTGATTGAAGCCGGGCTGACCGGTGAACGGCTGGTGTTATTGACCGCAGATCGTCCGCCAGAATTGATTGATTGCGGTGCCAATCAGGCTATTCGCCAACAAGGGCTATTTGCCAGCCACCCCGCGGTAAGCCTCAACTTACCCCGCCCGACGCCCGATATTTCTGCCAATTGGCTGGTTTCTACACTTGATAATGCGATGGCGCAATTACAGCACGGTGGCTTACACATCAACTGCCCGTTTGCCGAACCCTTGTATGGCGGTGATGAGCGCGCCTATGCCGAATGGTCTGCCACCTTAGGCGACTGGTGGCAGGGGAGCCATCCGTGGTTGCGTCAATCTTTATCGGTACCACAAGGCCAGCAAGCGGACTGGTTTTTCTGGCGACAAAAGCGCGGAGTGGTGATTGCCGGGCGGATGACGGCACAAGAGGGGCAGTTACTGGCTGAATGGGCTGATCTGCTCGGTTGGCCACTGATAGGTGATGTGTTGTCACAAACCGGACAGCCGCTACCTTGTGCTGACTTATGGCTTGGGCATCCCACCGCTAAAACTATTCTCTCGCAGGCGCAGATTGTGCTGCAATTGGGTAGCAGTCTAACCGGTAAGCGGCTGTTGCAATGGCAGGCTGGGTGTCAGCCGCAAGAGTACTGGTTGGTCGATAACCTGCCCGGTCGCCTCGATCCGGCGAATCATCGTGGCCGCAGAATTATTTCACCGGTGAATGCATGGCTGGAGGAACATCCAGCAGAGCGCCGCACGCCGTGGGCCGCTGAGCTGACCGTCTGCTCGGAGAATGCTCAAGCCCATGTGGCTGAAGCCTTGAATGAGCAATTTAGCGAAGCCGCGGTCGCGCATCAACTGGCAGAATTATTGCCAGATAATGGTCAGTTGTTTGTCGGTAACAGTTTAATTGTGCGTTTGATTGATGCGTTGGGCCAACTGCCTGCTGGCTATCCGGTTTACAGTAACCGTGGTGCCAGTGGCATCGACGGTTTATTGTCAACGGCAGCCGGTGTTCAGCGCGCAACCGCTAAGCCGACGTTGGTTATCGTGGGTGATTTATCGGCCTTATATGACCTTAATGCTCTCGCCTTATTGCGCCAAAGCTCGGCCCCTACGGTGCTGCTGGTGGTGAACAATAATGGTGGGCAGATTTTCTCGTTGTTGCCTACCCCAGAAGCAGACCGCCAGCGCTTTTATTGTATGCCGCAAGATGTGAGTTTTGAGCACGCCGCAGCTATGTTCAGTCTGCATTATGCCCGACCGGATAGCTGGCTCCAGCTCCAACAACAGGTGGCGCAATGTTGGTTGCAAGGTGGCGTTACATTGATTGAAATCGTGGTGCCGCCAAGTCAGGGGGCAGAAACACTACAACAACTGGTGCAACAGGTGGCCCAATTATGACGCTGGCTTGCCGTAAACTCGATCCCCACCCGCAGTCTCCCGCCCGGCATCATAGTGGGCCATGGTTGGTGTGGTTACATGGTTTGTTAGGCAGTGGTCTGGATTGGTTGCCGGTTGCTGAGTTATGTGGCGATTATCCCTCGCTGCTGATAGACCTGCCCGGCCACGGTAAATCGGCCGCCGAGACTACCTGTGGTTTTGCGGATATCAGCCGTCAGTTAGTACAAACGTTACAGGCTAATGGTATTCGCGAATATTGGCTGGCAGGCTACTCTTTAGGGGGGCGAATTGCGATGTATCACGCCTGCTATGGTAGCCATCATGGTTTGCAGGGCTTATTGGTCGAAGGGGGTAACCTCGGGCTGGAAAGCGCTGAATTGCGTGAAAAACGCTTGCAGCAAGACCGCCTGTGGGGGCAGCGTTTCCGCCAAGAGCCGTTGCCGCAGGTGCTGGCTGACTGGTATCAACAGGATGTATTTGCTGATTTAGACCCACAACAGCGCGAGAAATTGGTGTTACTGCGGGCGGACAATCATGGCCCATCTGTCGCTGATATGCTCGAAGCAACGTCACTCGGTCATCAGCCTTGGCTGCTACCGGCGTTACAACGGCTCACGGTCCCTTACACTTATCTGTGTGGCGATCGCGACCATAAATTCCAGCAATTGGCTGTTCAATACCAGTTGCCATTACGCACACTGGCACGTGCCGGACACAATGCCCATCGGGCGAATCCCGGTGCTTTTGCCGCGCAGGTACTTTCATTTTTATCACAGTCTTCATTTTTGTCACTCTCCCGTTAAAGGAATGCTTACTATGCTTTATCCGAGCGAAGAACAGTTGTACGCCGCTATCGACTGGCAGGATTGCTCTACTGGATTTGAAGATATTCGTTATCACAAATCCAGCGATGGTATCGCCAAGATAACCATCAACCGCCCCCATGTGCGTAACGCATTCCGCCCGTTAACGGTTAAAGAGATGATTCAGGCGCTGGCTGATGCCCGCTATGACGACAATATCGGGGTGATCATTTTGACCGGCGAAGGTGATAAAGCGTTCTGTTCCGGCGGTGATCAGAAAGTCCGTGGCGACTACGGCGGCTATAAAGACACCAGTGGCGTCCATCATCTGAATGTGTTGGATTTCCAGCGCCAGATCCGCACCTGCCCGAAACCGGTTGTGGCAATGGTTGCAGGTTATTCCATTGGTGGCGGTCATGTATTACACATGATGTGTGACTTAACCGTCGCTGCCGATAACGCTATTTTCGGCCAGACCGGGCCAAAAGTCGGTTCATTCGACGGCGGCTGGGGTGCGGCTTATATGGCGCGTATTGTCGGCCAGAAAAAAGCGCGTGAAATCTGGTTCCTGTGCCGCCAATATGATGCTAAACAAGCCTTGGATATGGGGCTGGTGAATACCGTAGTGCCCATCGCTAAACTGGAACGTGAGACGGTGCGTTGGTGTCGTGAAATGCTGCAAAACAGCCCCATGGCGCTGCGCTGCCTGAAAGCTGCCCTGAATGCTGATTGTGATGGTCAGGCGGGTCTGCAAGAGTTGGCCGGTAACGCCACGATGCTGTTCTATATGACCGACGAAGGTCAGGAAGGGCGTAACGCATTCAATGAGAAACGCCAGCCGGACTTCAGCAAATTCAAGCGTAATCCGTAATGCGCGCGGCCACGCTTTACCACTATAGCCTTCCGATGGAAGCGGGAGTGATACTGCGCCACCAGCGGCTGAAAAGCCGCGATGGGCTACTGGTTAAATTACAGCAGGGCGACCAGATTGGCTGGGGGGAAATTGCCCCCTTACCGGAGTTCAGCCAGGAAACCCTGCCTGAAGCTCAGGTTGTGACACAGCATTGGCTGCAAAACTGGGTGAATGGGGCAGAACCTGAATTTGATGCTTTGCCATCAGTTGCTTTTGGCCTTAGTTGTGCGCTGGCGGAGCTGAATCAAACGCTGCCATTAGCGGCAAATTACCGCAAAGCACCACTGTGCACCGGTGATCCAGATGAGCTATTTGCAGTGTTACAAGCACTGCCTGGGGAAAAAGTCGCCAAGGTGAAAGTCGGGCTGTATGAAGCGGTGCGCGATGGCATGATTGTTAATGTGCTGCTGGAAGCTTTGCCGGATTTGACACTACGGCTGGATGCCAATCGTAGTTGGACGCGGGCGAAAGCTGATGGGTTTGCGAAATATGTCAATCCTGAACTGCGTGCCCGCATTGCATTTTTGGAAGAACCTTGTAAAACCCGCGCCGAGTCTCGAGAGTTTGCCCGTGACACGGGGATTGCTATCGCTTGGGATGAGAGTGTGCGCGAGGCTGATTTTAAGGTTGAAGCTGAACCCGGCGTGGTGGCGATTGTTATCAAACCGACGCTGGTGGGCAGCATCAGCCGCTGTCAGCAACTGGTGCTGCAAGCGCATCAGGCGGGATTAGTGGCGGTGATCAGTTCCAGCATTGAATCCAGTCTTGGCTTAACCCAACTGGCACGGCTGGCTGATTGGCTGACACCGGATACCGTGCCGGGGTTGGATACACTGAACCTGATGCAGGCACAGTTAGTCCGTCCATGGCCGGAGAGTCCCTTGCCTATGGTGACAACCGAACAGTTGGACGTGCTATGGCACAGTTGAATGATTGGCCCTGGCAATATTCTTCTCCCTGGACTTACTCTTCTCCTTGGAAATACTGGGCCAATCTGCGACCTCAGGCGATCGCCATCCGCTCGGGGTCACAACTGATCAGTTGGCAACAATTGGCGGCTGATATCGATAGCCTGGCGGCGGGTTTTCAACTGCAAGGTGTCGTCCCCGGTAGTGGTGTGGTACTGCGTGGTAAGAATAGTCACACATTGTTGATGGCTTATCTGGCGGCATTGCAGTGTGGCGCGCGCGTTTTACCGCTCAATCCACAGTTACCTGATGCGTTGCTGGTACAGCTTTTGCCCCAGTTGGATATTGATTTTGTGCTGAACCTGGCAGCCCCGTTGTCAGCGACTCTCTGCTTCACGCCACTGGTACTTGATACCGATAACGCCGTTATGACACCGGTTGTCTGGGATAGTCTACGGCTGGCGACGATGACATTAACGTCGGGCTCTTCCGGTTTACCCAAAGCCGCAGTGCATTCGCTGGCGGCGCATCTGGTTAGCGCCGATGGCATATTAAAGCTGATGAGTTTCACCTCGACGGATAGCTGGTTGCTGTCGTTACCGCTGTTTCATGTCTCGGGGCAGGGTATTGTCTGGCGCTGGCTGAGTGCCGGGGCCACCTTGGTGGTGCAAGAGGGGATGGCATTGCATGATGCACTGGCCGGATGTAGCCACGCTTCTTTAGTTCCCACTCAGCTATGGCGGTTACTGGCAACAGATGACTTGGTGTTAACACTGAAAGAGGTGTTACTGGGGGGAGCAACCATCCCGACCACCCTGACACAACATGCCGAAGCCCGTGGCATCCGCTGTTGGTGCGGTTATGGGCTGACGGAGTCGGCCTCAACGGTTTGTGCCAAACGTGCCGATGGCTTGCCCGGTGTGGGGGTAGCGCTGGCGGGGCGCGAGGTAAAACTGGTAGCAGATGAAGTATGGATAAAAGCAGATTGCCTTGCGGCGGGTTACTGGCAGCAGGGAAAGTTGCGGCCAATAACTGACAGTGAAGAGTGGTTTCATACCCGCGATCGCGGTCTGTGGCGGCAAGGTGAACTGCATATTCTCGGGCGGCTGGATAATCTGTTTTTCAGTGGTGGCGAGGGCATTCAGCCGGAGGATATTGAGCGGGTTTTGTCACAGTATCCGGGGATACAACAAGCTTTCGTCGTGCCGATGGTTGATGCTGAATTCGGCCACCGACCGGTCGCGGTGATAGATGCTGCCGATGAGGTGGATGAGGTGAGTTTATCGGATTGGCTGATACCACAATTGGCGGTATTCCAGCGACCAATTGCGTTTTACCGTTTACCGGCGGCGCTTAAGCAGGGGGGGATTAAGGTATCCAGACAGGCGGTTATTGATTTTGTGGCTAAGTTGATTTGATTTGGTGATCGGGTTCGGTTGTTAAAGCACCGGGTAAACAGCCATCGTCTTTATCGGTAATATTCCTGATTGTGCCTCAACGTCAAAATAGAAAATCAAAACCCTGTCTTTAGGGTCTTGACCTTAAAAAGCACATTTGAGCTGCCGAGTGAAGAATGTAGCAAGGGAAATCCGGCATGGACGCCGAATTTAGGCGTCACGCGGAGGGACCCACGACAACACTGCGAAGCAGTTTTGAACAACGCTTGCGTTGGCCCGGAGGGTAGCCTCGAAGAGGCTATAATAGCCGTCCCGTCAGCGAAATGATGAGCCGAGGGTACCTGTGAAGCAGGCAGGCGATACGTGCGCAAGCGCGGGATTCCACAAGGGGGCCGCTGCCCCCTTTGGCGGTTGGTTCATCGCAGGTTAAGTTAACTCGGTGCTTTAACAACCGAACCCAATCACCGAAGCAATTAGCAACCTAACATGATCACTTAATCGATTAACAACCGAACTAATCACGAATAATGATAGATAAGCCCTAATTTAACCCTAGCGCCTTTTTAACCCCATCACCATAATCCGGGTGAACCTGAGTAAACAACGCCACCTGACGGCGCTGAATATCTTCCGGTACTTGTGACAACTCACCGGCAATGCGGGTAAACATCCGCTGATGCTCCTCTTCACTCAGCAGGTTAAACAACGCCCGTGGCTGGGAGAAGTAATCATCATCCTCACGGTGATTCCAGTGATCTGCTGCGCCTTCCAGTGTTAATGGCGGTTCGCTGAAATCAGGTTGTTCCTGGAACAGGCCAAAACTGTTTGGCTCATAAGTTGCACCATTACCACTGTTACCATCAACACGCATTGCGCCATCGCGATGGTAGTTATGGAACGGGCATTTAGCACTGTTGACAGGGATCTGATGATGGTTCACACCTAAGCGATAGCGTGCAGCGTCGCCGTAGGAGAACAGCCGGCCTTGTAACATCCGATCAGGGGAGAAACTCACCCCCGGCACCACGTTAGCCGGATTAAATGCCGCTTGCTCAACTTCGGCAAAGTAGTTTTCCGGGTTACGGTTCAGTTCGAAGAAACCAACATCAATCAGTGGGTAATCGCCGTGTGGCCACACTTTGGTCAGATCAAACGGGTTGTAAGGTGTTTGTGAGGCTTCATGTTCCGGCATCACCTGAATTTGTAGATTCCAGCGCGGGAAGTCTTTACGCTCAATAGCGTCATACAGGTCACGTTGGGAGCTTTCCCGATCAGTTCCAACCAGTTTTTCAGCCTCATCATCCATAAGGTTTTCAATGCCTTGTTGGCAGCGGAAATGGAATTTAACCCAGAAACGCTCATTGTTGGCATTGATAAAACTGAAGGTATGGCTGCTGAACCCATGCATATGACGATAAGATTTTGGCAGGCCACGGTCACTGAAATCGATCGTTAACTGATGCAGAGACTCAGGGAGTTGGGAGAAGAAATCCCACTTATAAATAGGGTTGCGCAGGTTAGTGCGAGGGTCACGTTTAACCACGTGGTTCAGGTCAGGGAATTTCAGCGGGTCACGTAGATAGAACACCGGCGTATCGTTACCCACTAAATCCCAGTTCCCTTCCTCGGTATAATATTTCATGGCGAAGCCACGAATATCACGTTCGGCATCGGCAGCACCACGTTCACCAGCCACCGTTGAGAAGCGGACAAACATTTCGGTTTGTTTGCCTATTTCTGCGAAAATTTTTGCGCGGGTATATCGGGTAATATCGTGGGTAACAGTAAAGGTACCGTAGGCACCGGAGCCTTTAGCATGCATGCGGCGTTCTGGGATCACTTCACGATCGAAATGGGCCAGTTTTTCCAAAAACCACACATCTTGTAATAGCATTGGGCCACGTCGGCCCGCAGTAACGACATTATTATTATCAACAACGGGTGCGCCCGCAGCAGTAGTTAATCCTTTCTTTTTGCTCATCATTTTCTCCAGTATGGCTGTTGAATTGATTGCTTTCTCGGGTGTTTTACAGCATTACATCGCGTCAAAAGCCTGATTGACAAAATAATAATTTAAACAACAACAAGGGGTTATTCTTTGATCTCCACACTAGTTGTAGCCTTATTGGTTGTATTCAGCAAATAGGCATACCTTATCGTTGTTATTGTTAGCATAATACGGATCTATAGCTTCGATATTTACAATCATTTGAATTACTGTGGTATTTAATCGGTTTTTGGTATGTTTACGCTGTTTTTTTTCGGTTAAACTCGGACAGGAAAAACCTGTCGGCCAGAATTTGCTCGCGGGTGACATCACGAATAACGAGAGAAAAATATGAAAAAGCATTTAATCGCGTGTGCAGCCAGCCTGCTGTTTGTGGCGGGTTCCGCCAGTGCCGTGAGTTTTAATGGTGAAGTCGGCAGTGATTACACCAATTTAGGTTTTGGCATGGGCACCAACACTGGCGGTTTGGCTATCAATGGTAACTGGGCACGTAGTGATCACGATGGTGATGTCTACGGACTGGGGCTGGGCTTCAACCTCCCCCTCGGCCCAATGATGGCAACGGTCGGTGGCAAGGGTATCTATATGGCACCGGAAGACGGTAGCAGCGGTGGTGCAATTGCGATTGGCGGTGGGTTAACCTATCCTATCAACAAATCGTTCACTCTGTACGGTGAAGGTTATTTCGCCCCGGAAGAGCTGACCAGTGGCATGAAATCCTATAGCGAAGCTAACGGTGGCTTGCGCTGGAGTGTATTCCGCCCGTTAACCGTGGATGTCGGTTACCGCTATATCAATATGAAAGGTAAAGACGGACATCGGGATAACCGTGTGGCGGATGGCGTGTATATCGGCGCAGGTTTAGCATTTTGATTATCCTTCGTCCTTGATGTTGCAGCGTTGTTGGCCGCGCTCGCTCGCCCGAATCACTGACGTGAGTCAGCTCATCGGGATTTTCTCGTTTGCCGCCTAGCTGCAACGCCAATGGCTTTGGATAATAAATTGATTTTAATGATAAATCGGTAATATTTGATTAAAAAAGGGCGCATTCCTGACAGGATATGCGCCCTTTTAATTGGGGAGGGTATTAGCCGACAGCCGGTAATGCGCCAGTCACTATCCCCACTTGAATGGCAATGACCATCACACCACAGGCAAATACCGCAGCCAGTGCTGGTTTCCCACCCCAGACCCGATAGTGCCCCTGATGGACCTTACGGGCTTTCCACGCCAGCATTGCAGGCAGCAGTAATGCCAGAACTGACAGCGCCACCGCAGCAAAGCCCAATGCCATAATAAAGCCACGCGGGTAAAACAGCGCAAACAGCAACGGGGGGGTGAAGGTGATAACCCCCGTTTGCAAGCGGCCTCGCACTGAATTACGACGTTTAAATAAGTCGGCCAGATAATCGAACAACCCTAAGGCCACACCAAGGAATGAGGTAGCCAGTGCCAGGTCTGCAAACAGGTGTACTGCCAGCTCAACGTGAGGTGAGGCCACGACATCGCGTACCGCTTGTAATAAGCCGTTCAAACCTGCCTGTTGCGCCAAAATACCGACAAAGGTATGAGAGGAAATAGCCCCAAGCGTGGTCAACTGCCAGAAGATATAGGCAACCAGCGGAATGGCGCTGCCGATAATAAATACCCAGCGCAACTTGCGAATATTGCCACCCATGTAATTGACGATACTCGGCACACTGCCGTGGAAGCCAAATGAGGTGAATATCACCGGAATAGCGGACAGTGCCAACCCTTGTTCCAGCGGCAGTGTCAGTAGGTTGGTTTTTTCGATATGCGGCATCATCAGTGCCAGCATCACAATCAGAAAAATGATTTTGGCGCTAAATAAGATGCGATTGAATAAGTCGACTGAGTGGGTACCGATACAGACCACACCGCCCGCGACCAGTGTAAACAGCAATACGCCGAGTGAGGTTGGAAACGATTGTTGCGTCCATTGGCTGATACTGGTTGCCAGTAATTCACCGGCGCCGCTGATATAGGCAGCAGTCAGGGCATACATCAGAAACATCATACTGAAACCAGTCAACCATTGGCCCCGGTTGCCAAGATAGCGTTTGGCCAAAGTACCAAGCCCGGTATCTGCCGCTTCATGCTGATAAACTTCAACCAGCAGTAAAGCGGTGTAACACATTAATATCCAAAGAGAAATAAGCAATACAAGTGTGACACCAAAGCCCACGCCTGCGGCTGCCAATGGCATCGCCAACATACCTGCACCAATGGTGGTGCCGGCAACGATAAATATACTGCCCAGAGTGCGATTCTTCACGCTTTCCTCTACTACATGACAATTTATTGGAATTATTGAGTGCAGCAGGGTAGTGGATTGCCCTGTTTGTGTCAAATGGACGTTACGCAAGATGTAAACTTATCGTTACTATGATGAATGCACTGAAAAATAGATTGTTCGCGGGGTTGTTTATTTCGATGATGGATAACCATTGTGTTTATACGGTGAGATTTATAAAGTGAATGTATTCCCGTCATACTTCAAGCCGCATGTGCGTTGGCTGCGTTCATTACTCGGCCCGTCCATGGGCCTGGCCTCTGTGAGGCCGCTGCCTGCCGCCTTCCTGCAACTCGAATTATTTAGGGTATATAAGTAACCACGGAGAAAAAAATGATCAGAGTTGAGATGTTGAGTACCGGAGATGAAGTGCTGCATGGGCAGATTATCGATACCAACGCGGCATGGCTGGCTGACTATTTATTTAATCAAGGCTTGCCAATCAGCAGTAGGGAAACGGTCGGTGACTCACTTTCGGCACTGATAGAAGTGCTGACCGAACGCAGTCAGGTTGCTGATGTGTTGATTGTCAACGGCGGGCTGGGGCCAACCAGTGATGATCTGAGCGCATTGGCTGCCGCCCGCGCCGCCGGAACGGAGCTGGTTGAACACCCGGAATGGATCGCACGTATGGAGGCTTTCTTCCATGAGCGCGGCAGGGTGATGTCGGCGACTAACCGTAAACAGGCACATATTCCGGCTAATGCTGAAATGCTGGATAACCCAGTAGGCACGGCGTGCGGTTTCGCGTTACGGCTAAATAAGTGCCTGATGTTCTTCACACCCGGCGTGCCATCAGAGTTTAAAGTAATGGTTGAACAGCAAATCATGCCACGTTTACGCCAACATTTTGATGTGGCCGAACCCCCATTATGCTTACGTATGACCACTTTTGGCCGCTCGGAAAGTGATTTGGCACAGGAACTGGACCCACTGCGACTCCCTGAGGGGGCGGTGTTAGGCTACCGTTCATCTGCACCGATTATTGAATTGAAGCTGACCGGTCCTGCCTCGCAACATCAGGCGATGGAACAGGTATGGCAGCAGGTGAGGGAAGTGGCGGGAGACAGCACCCTATTTGAAGGTACGCGAGGGTTGCCGGCATTGTTAGCTGAGCAATTGAACCAATGCGGCTTGCTACTGGCGGTGAGCGAACAATTTACCGGCGGGTTGATGAACTGGCAGTTGCAGAGTGCTGGTGTGCCATTGGCGGGCGGTGAACTGCTACCGGCGCATTGTCAGGAGACATTAGACGAGATTGCCTGCCGTGCACAATCGTTATCTATGTTGTGTGGTGCGCAAGTGGTGCTGGCGGTCGGCGCTATGCAAAATGATCACCTGAGTGTGGCTCTGTATACCCCTGAAGGAACATTTGCTCAAACAGTACGTTATCAGGCCAGCCGTCATGGTCTGCGTATTCGCCAGGAAAGCAGTGCGATGCTGGCGCTGGATATGGTGCGCCGTTGGTTGAATGGTCGCCCGGTGTGTGGTCAGCATGGCTGGTTAGATGTAGTTAAGATTTTGTAGTTAATCAATAACTCTCGATAATAAAAAGGCGCATATTTAAATTGCGCC
>NZ_JAZGQE010000009.1:0-58248 GCF_048593885.1 Yersinia sp. 1252 StPb PI
GAAAATAAATTTATTATTTATCAGTTGATTAAACGCTTACTCGCGGGTAATTAGATGAAATTGCTCTCGGTTAGATGGAGTTGGCACGCTAAGTGCAATATCTACCCTGTAGATGCTCATCTCACTTATTATGATAGCGTGGTGTTATAGCCAAATTAGCTTCATAAACCCAGAGATGATGCAGAGCCGATTTTAGGGTGCCTATTGTCCATGTAAACGATGTCGAATATCTTCATCACATACCGGGCATAACGTTGAGTGAGGCGCCGACATTGTTGTCTGTAGACCTGAAAATTTTAGACGCTTGCCTTTCCGGCAAGCGTTTTTTTTTGCATACCCTTCGTACTTGAAGCCGCAGGGTTGTTAGCTGCGCTAGTTACTCGGCCCATCCGTGGGCCTCGCCTCGTTGAGGCCGCTGCAAGCAGCGTTCAAATCTGCTCCCGACAGATTTGTTCCCCGAGTCACTGACTTGAGTCAGCTCATCGGGATGAGTTTGCTGGCTGCCTACCTGCAACTCCAATTACTTTGGGTACTCTTTGCTACTTGAAGCCGCAGGGTTGTTAGCTGCGCTAGTTACTCGGTCCATCCGTGGGCCTCGCTTCGTTGAGGCCGCTGCAGGCAGCGTTCAAATCTGCTCCCGACAGATTTGTCCCCCGAATCAGGAGCAGAAAAAAGGCCCCGTAGGAGCCTTTAGATTGCTGTTTTGCTAATGGTCAGAGCGATTCCCCATTCTGCCGCAAGGTCAACAGTAGCCCCTCACGACGCGCCTGCGCTGCATCTTCAGGGCGATGCAGTTTATCCAGGGCATCAGCTAACCATGCATAGTCATAACCGTCTGGACGCTGCTCAAGCGCTGCTTTAAAGGCTTCGTGGGCCTTCTCCCATTCACCGTGTTTTAGCATGAGTTGGCCCAAGGTGCTATTAAGTAGCGGGGTCGCGCCATGTTGCTTGATGTGCTGGCGCAATGCTTTCTCCAGCGGCTCTGGGTTACCTGATTTTAAGCGTGGGATCAGGAGTACTAAGCGCTCATCATACTGACGCTTCAGGCCATCCAGAATGATTTGCTGGGCGACATCATGATCGTCACACTCAATTAGGTGTTCTGCCAGTGCGACTTGCAGCGGGATCTCATTGCGGACTTTTCGGCTTTGATCTTTCCACCAGCGTTTCAGACCATCACTGCCTTCTTCCGCCATACATTGATTCATCATGCCAATATAAGCTTGCTGCTCCAATGCGGCGATTTCTTCTGGTGTATGGACCTGCACTTTGCTCATCGCGGGTAAAATTTCCAGCAATGAACTGTAAGCACCGGTACGCAGGAAAGCCTGTTCAGCCAGACGCAGCACTTCTGGGTGACGTGGGGCTTGATCCAATAAACGATCCACTCCATGGCGGGCCGCATGAACGTGGCCTTGCGCCAGTTGAATGCGCACTCGGGTGATATCTACCGGCAACTGATCTGTATCAGCAACTTCTGCTGCTCGTTCCAGATATTGATTGGTACGGAATTCATCGCCACGCTGTTGGGCAGCTTCCGCAGCCAGCAGGTAGTTTACCATCGGTTGTTCAGCATGATCGGCATTACGGGTGAGCAACTTTTCAACCTGCTTGAAATCCCCTTCGGCTAGTTTGATCAATGCAGCTTTGGTTTGCTTACGAGCGCGGGTGCGTTTGCGGCCCATAAACCAACCACGGGTACGGGCACCGGTGCGGAAAATACGGCGCAGTATCCATTCAATGATAAGGAACGCGACCAATACCAGCACCAATATAATCACCAGACCGGTCACGCTGGTCTCAACGTTATAGTTGTCAGTTTGAATCAATACATAGCCTTGGTGCCCAGCCAACATGGGGCCGAGGACGATGCCGGCGGTCAGGATAAGGAATAACAGTAAAACTCGCAGCATACTTATTCCCCCTGAGCGGCAACTGGCGGTTGTGCCAGTAAGTTACGAACCCGGGTTTGCATCAATTTTTCCAGCATTGGCTGGCTCTTCAATTGATCAGGTACGTCCATTGAGATTGACTGTTGACTCAGGCTCTCTAGCTCATCCAGAAAAGCTTTGGTGCTCGGGTCATTCACATCGAAATAAGCGCGAACCCAAGTGGAGATAGTCTCCAGTGACTGTTTGTACACTTCGTCTTGATGGCGAGGGACTGCCTGAGCCGCGACCAGCAAGCGGGAGCGAATATTCTCGCGTAAATAAACATCCTGATTCGGTGCCAGCAGTGGCTCTGCGCTGCTATCACGGCGGCGGATAGTAATAAAATCAGACATAAAGCTGTGCCAGCTTTTGGTTAGATTCTGACGCCATTCGGCTAATGAACTGGATAGCTCATCGCTATCGGCATCCATCGGCGAATCATCGGTATTGTTATCAGCCAAACGTAGATTATCCACCTGATTCGACAGCTGATTTAGTTTGAGGATAATGCCGTCAAAATCCACCTGGCTTACCGCTGAAAGGGTACTGATGTCCTCGGTGAGTGCGCGGCGTACGTCGATAAGACTTGGGTCATTCATGTCAGCCAGACTGGCATCGGCACTTTTCAGTAAAGTCGCTGCGGTGGCGACATCCTGATCACTCCACAGTTTGCGCCCAGCCATTTTCACCAGAAAATCCGCCTGTGCCAGTAGCCATGTTTTGGCATCGCTACCCGAAATAGTGGCGACTTTTTCCTGTAATTCGTTAAGTTGGCGGATCAGCGAGGTTTGCTGACGATCTGCTGCTTCCAGCGCTTTGCCTTGCTGTTGTAGTAATGACTCAAGCTGCTGTTTTTCCTGCAATTGGCTCTGTTTTAGTTCAGCCAACTGTTCTTGTAGCGCGATATTCGCCACATCTTGTAACTGAGCCTGCTGCTGTCCGTGATAATAAAGCCCGGCACCCAGCGCGATAGCCAATGCAATAGCAATGGCACCCAGAATTGGGCCGGTTCGTTTCTCCCGGCGGCCTTCAGGTTCTGGCTGTTGGTGCCTCTCAACCGCAGTGGTTGTCTCTTCCACTGGTGCGGATGGGGTATTTTGTTCCGTCATATTGGGCATCCCATAGTCAGGTTTCAGGTTTATTGAAAGTCTTGTAGCGCGCGGATCAGCGCGTCATTATCCGCATTTTCTGCCACCCGGGTATCACGCCAGCCCATTTGGGCGGCCAGGGCAGCCAAACGCTCACTCACTACAACCAGGCGGCAGCGTAGCAGCCACGAAGAACGATAGTAATCAGGAACTAAAGTATAGATCTGTTGTAACATTTCGCCGCTGGTCACTACCAGAATATTGACCCCCGCACGTTGCCAATGCGCACTTTGCTCACTGCCATCATAAAAGATGGGGCTGCGTTGATAACATTCACAGTAGGTAATTGCCGCTCCTCGCTGTGCCAGACTTTCGCCTAGCAGTTCCCGCCCGCCATTACCGCGCAGTAACAACACCTTTTTACCGGACAGTGTTTGCAGGTCTGGTAATGATAACAGCATCTCGCTGGTCTCCCCCATCGGGGGGAAGGTGACATGCAAACGGCTGGCAGTATGCAATGCCAATGCGGTGGTACGGCCAATAGCATAATAAGATAACTGTGCTGGCCATAACAGGTTATTTCTTTTTAACAGTGGGTTAGCGTAGCGGATAGCATTCTGTGATAACGCAAATACCAGATCACCAGCTTGCATCTCTTGGAGCAATGCCGGTAGTTTAGGCAGATCTACCCCCGGAGAGAAATCAATCAATGGCGCATGATAGGCAACCCGGCCCAGCGCACGCAGGCGACTGACTAACTGCTCTCCAGCAGGAGATGGACGGGTTACCAAAATGGTCATAGTGGGGGGGTATCCTGATAAACATCGGCCAATATTGCGCGCGCACCACGTGATAGTAACTCATCGGCCAGCTCAATCCCCATTTGCTCTGCATTCTCCGCCGGTCCTCGGCGCTCACCGCGAATGATCTCACTGCCATCCGGCGCACCGACTAATCCACGGAGCCACAGCGTGTTGCCTTCTAACTCAGCATAGCTGCCGATCGGCACCTGACAGCCTCCTTCGAGACGGGTGTTCATGGCTCGCTCGGCACATACTCGCAGCTCGGTGGCACGATGATTGAGTGGTGCCAGCAGTTGGCGGGTAAAATCGTCATCCAGGCGGCATTCAATGCCGACGGCACCCTGACCGACAGCCGGTAACGACTCCTCGGCGGGCATGGCGTAGCGAATCCGCGATGCCAGCCCCAGGCGATTGAGGCCCGCAACCGCCAGTATAATCGCGTGGTAATCGCCGTTATCAAGCTTGGCAAGGCGAGTGCCTACATTACCCCGCAGGTCGCGGATAATCAGGTCCGGGCGACGCTCGCGCAATTGGCACTGGCGACGCAGGCTGGAGGTGCCGACGATGCTGCCCGCAGGTAAATCATCGAGATGAGCAAAATGTGGCGCTACAAAAGCATCACGTGGATCATCGCGTTCACAAATGGTGACCAGACCCAAGCCCTCAGGGAAGGCGATGGGCACATCTTTCATGGAGTGGACGGCGATATCCGCGCGATCTTCCAGTAGGGCCAGCTCTAACTCTTTGACGAACAAGCCTTTACCACCGACTTTTGCCAGTGGGGTATCCAGAATGATGTCCCCACGGGTAACCATTGGGACCAACTCAACCTGCAAGCCGGGATGATTGGCTTGCAGTAAATGTTGAACATAATGTGCTTGCCATAAGGCGAGCGGGCTTTGTCGCGTGGCAATTCGAATAATTTTGTCTAACATTGCTTGTTACCGTTTTATATTTTGCGGCCCATCCTATCATTGACCAGTGAATGCTGTCAGTGCGATAGCCACATGAAGACGACGGATAAGAGCACAAGAAAGCAGCTATTGTAACAAATACATGGCGGGATAACTTCTTCCCTAATACCACGGCGTCGTTATCAGCCAACCTACCTGTGAATGTCAGCTAAGAAAGGTATAGATAGACATTACAATTGTAGGGATAGCTTTACGGTCAATCGGCAAGGTGTTAGATTGATCACGTTTCCAGCAATAATTCGTTAATTGTTATTCAAACAAAATGTCTTCAAACAAAATGTTTTTTGGTCAGTACAACAAAAAGTACATTTTTCGCTGAAAGTCAAAAAAAGTAATAAACGAATCTGGGACGCGGGTTTTTTTCTAAGCACCGGAACAATTCTAAGCACCGGAATAACCAGGCGAGACGTCTTGTACCTCTACATCGAGACACTGAAACAGCGACTGGATGCGATCAACCAATTACGAGTCGATCGCGCCTTGGCGGCTATGGGGCCAGCCTTCCAAAAGGTCTACAGTCTGCTACCGACCCTACTACATTATCATCATCCACTGATGCCGGGTTACCTTGATGGTAACGTTCCCCATGGCGTCTGCCTTTTTACGTCCAATGAAACGCAACAGGATTATCTGTCTGAGGTTGAAGCCAAGTGGGGCGAACCTTTGCAACAGAGTGTCGGCGGCGAACTGCCGATTACCGGCGTCTATTCTATGGGTAGCACTTCCTCCATTGGGCAATGCCATACTTCAGATCTTGATGTTTGGGTGTGCCATCAGGCCTGGCTCGATTCTGAAGAGCGTAACCGTTTGCAACAAAAATGCAGTCTGCTGGAAAAATGGGCTGCATCAATGGGTGTTGAAGTCAGCTTCTTCCTGATAGATGAAAACCGTTTCCGCCATAATGCCAGTGGCAGCTTGGGGGGCGAAGATTGCGGTTCAACCCAACACATATTATTGCTGGATGAGTTTTACCGCAGCGCGGTTCGCCTGGCAGGGAAACGTATTCTGTGGAATATGGTTCCGGTCGAAGAAGAAAATAATTATGACGATTACGTACTGTCGCTCTATGCGCAGGGCGTATTAACACCGAATGAGTGGCTGGATTTGGGCGGTTTGAGCACCCTGTCAGCCGAAGAGTATTTCGGTGCCAGTTTGTGGCAATTGTATAAAAGTATCGATTCGCCCTATAAGGCGGTGCTGAAAACCTTATTGCTGGAAGCGTATTCGTGGGAATACCCCAATTCTCAATTGCTGGCGATGGAGATCAAACAGCGCCTGCATGCCGGTGAAATTGTGGCTTTCGGTCTTGATGCTTATTGCATGATGCTTGATCGCGTCACTCGCTATCTGACCCAAATCAATGACACCACCCGTCTGAATTTGGTGCGGCGTTGTTTCTATCTGAAAGTGTGCGAAAAACTGTCCCGTAGCCCGGCGAGTGTCGGCTGGCGGCGTGAAATTCTCAGCCAACTGGTCAGTGAATGGGGCTGGAGTGACGAGAGTTTGGCGGTGCTGGATAACCGTGCTAACTGGAAGATTGAGCGGGTACGTGAAGCGCATAACGAACTGTTGGATGCGATGATGCAGAGTTATCGCAATTTGATCCGTTTCGCGCGGCGCAACAATCTGAGTGTCAGTGCCAGTCCGCAGGATATCGGCGTTTTGACCCGTAAACTGTACGCGGCATTTGAAGCTTTACCTGGCAAAGTGACGCTGGTTAACCCGCAAATTTCACCGGATTTATCGGAAGAACATCTGACTTTCATTCATGTTCCGGCAGGCCGTGCTAACCGCGCGGGTTGGTACTTATATAATCAAGCGCCCTCTATGGATGCGATTGTGAGTCACCAGCCGCTGGAATATAACCGTTACCTGAACAAACTGGTGTCCTGGGCCTATTTCAACGGCCTGTTGACCAGCAAGACACGGCTACATATTAAAAGCGCCAATCTGTGCGATACGGTGAAATTGCAAGAATTGGTGACGGATATCTCTCACCACTTCCCGTTGCGCTTGCCTGCACCGACACCTAAAGCACTCTATAGCCCGTGTGAGATTCGCCATTTGGCGATTATCGTCAATTTAGAGCATGACCCGACAGCGGCTTTCCGCAATCAGGTGGTGCATTTTGATTTCCGTAAACTGGATGTATTCAGTTTTGGCGAGCAGCAGCAGTGTCTGGTGGGCAGTATCGATTTGCTGTACCGCAACTCCTGGAATGAAGTGCGAACCTTGCATTTCAGTGGTGAGCAGGCGGTGTTGGAAGCATTGAAAACCATTTTAGGCAAAATGCATCAGGATGCGGCGCCGCCGGAGTCAGTGGATGTGTTCTGTTACAGCCAGCATTTACGTGGTTTGATTCGTACCCGCATTCAGCAGTTGGTTTCCGAGTGTATTGAGTTGCGCTTATCCAGTACCCGTCAGGAACCGGGCCGTTTTAAAGCGGTACGAGTTTCCGGCCAGACCTGGGGTTTGTTCTTTGAACGCCTGAGTGTTTCCGTTCAAAAATTGGAAAATGCGGTCGAATTTTACGGTGCGATTTCTAATAACAAACTGCATGGGTTATCGATTCAGGTAGAAACCGATCAAATTCATCTGCCGCCAGTGGTGGACGGTTTTGCCAGCGAAGGGATCATTCAGTTCTTCTTCGAAGGCACCGCAGATGAAAAAGGCTTTAACATTTATATTTTGGATGAATCAAACCGCGTTGAGGTTTATCACCACTGCGAGGGCAGTAAAGAGGAGTTGGTGCGAGATGTCAGCCGTTTTTATTCATCGTCTCACGACCGTTTTACCTACGGCTCCAGCTTTATTAACTTCAACCTGCCGCAGTTCTACCAAATTGTGCAATTAGATGGCCGTACCCAAGTGATCCCTTTTCGCAGCAACACGTTATCCCATCTATATATCGTCGACAAAGAGCCAAGCCAGCCTGCGCAGCAGTTGCAGTTACATTAATTTCCCCTGTGTCCTTGAAGCCGCAGGGGTGTTAGCTGCGCGCTCTTACCCGAATCACTGACTTGAGTCAGCTCATCGGGATGCGTTTGCTGGCTGCCTACCTGCAACTCCAATGACTTTGGGGAATGACTTGTGTCCTTGAAGCCGCAGGGGTGTTAGCTGCACGCTCTTACCCGAATCACTGACTTGAGTCAGCTCATCAGGATGCGTTTGCTGGCTGCCTACCTGCAACTCCAATGACTTTGGGGAATGACTTGTGTCCTTGAAGCCGCATGCGACTAGATAAAACTCACCTCTTCACCCGCCTGCGCGCTAGCCGCTTGCGATAATTTGGCGAAGAACTCTTCGCCGCTGCGTGAGCAATACCAGTGGCCTTCACGATAATTGAAATGGTAACCACCTGCTTTAGTCGCCAACCATACCTGATGCAGTGGCTCTTGGCGGTTGATAACAATCTTACTGCCATTTTCGAATGTCAGGGTCATCACCCCGCCATTGGTTTCATAATCGACATCACTATCGCCGCTAAAACCATCCAGTGTCTCTTCAATGTAAAGCATCAATTGATCGGCTAACTGATGAAACTCGCTATCGTTCATATTCGATTCCTATTGCTTTTCATGATCCACCTGCGATTATAGAGAGCATGAACGCATGAATCACAAGTATTAATGCGATTATACCCTTCATACTTGAAGCCGCAGGGGTTAGCAGTGTGCACTCACCCGAATCAATTACCGATGTAAGCGCATTGGGATTCGTTTGCGGCCAACCTGCAACGCCAGATTCTTTGGGTATAATAGGTGCTAAAACAATTTACAGGCGTTAAAAATGAAAAAAGAATTATGTTGGCCGCTGGCTGCGATGATGGTATTCGCACTGGCGGGTTGTGGCTTGAAAGGCCCGTTATATTTTCCACCCGCTGACAAACCAAAAGTAGAAACCGCGCAACCGGATAGTGGTCAGGTAGAGCGAAACCAGCAGGACCTGTCAGGTACCAACCAGACAAAATCTATTGCCGGGCCGCAGTAATTATTTTTATCGCAGCCAGATTGAGTCAGTATTTAATTTGCCCGTGCCAAATTTAGCCGGTAAATGAAAGTCAGCGGAGTATGAAATGCAGTTCTCCAAAATGCACGGTCTTGGCAACGACTTTATGGTTGTCGATGCAGTTACCCAAAATGTTTACTTTTCGCCGGAGTTAATTCGTCGATTAGCAGACCGGCACACTGGCGTGGGCTTTGATCAGATGCTGGTGGTTGAACCGCCTTATGATCCTGAGCTGGATTTTCACTACCGTATTTTTAATGCCGATGGCAGCGAAGTTTCTCAGTGTGGCAATGGTGCACGTTGTTTTGCCCGGTTTGTTCGGTTGAAAGGGTTGACCAATAAACGTGATATCAGTGTGAGTACCCAAACTGGCCGCATGATATTGAGTGTTACTGAAGACGAGCTGGTTTGTGTCAATATGGGCGAACCCAATTTTGACCCGCAAACGGTGCCTTTCAGAGCAACTAAAGCAGAGAAAACCTACATTTTACGCGCGGCGGAACATACGGTGTTGTGCGGCGTGGTATCAATGGGCAATCCTCACTGTGTGATGCAGGTTGATGATGTTTCGGTTGCTAATGTTGCCTTGCTGGGTCCAGTATTGGAAAGCCATGAGCGCTTCCCCGAACGGGCTAATATTGGTTTTATGCAGGTGGTTAGCCGCGAGCATATACACTTACGGGTGTATGAGCGCGGTGCTGGCGAAACGCAAGCCTGTGGTAGCGGTGCTTGTGCAGCAGTGGCGGTGGGGATCCAGCAAGAGTTGTTGGCTGAAGAGGTTCATGTTGAACTGCCAGGTGGCAGCTTGCATATCAGTTGGAAAGGGCCGGGCCACCCACTGTATATGACCGGGCCGGCAACACATGTGTATGATGGCTTCATTCATTTATAGTATACCCGTCGTACTTCAAGCTGCATGTGTGTTGGCCGCCTTCATGCAACTCGAATTATTTAGGGTATAAATATTCATTATGGCGGGTATTAAATGAAAAGTTATGA
Source organism: Yersinia sp. 1252 StPb PI (assembly GCF_048593885.1). Lineage (NCBI taxonomy): Bacteria > Pseudomonadati > Pseudomonadota > Gammaproteobacteria > Enterobacterales > Yersiniaceae > Yersinia > Yersinia sp. 1252 StPb PI. The sequence goes on from NZ_JAZGQE010000009.1 coordinate 9,804, forward strand.
GGAGCAGGCGTTAGCTGGCATCGAGTTGGACGACGATGCTGTCATGCAGTACTTATTGCAAAACCCTGACTTTTTTATCCGCAATGCCCGTCTGGTCGAACAGATGCATATTCCTCATCCTGTTCGCGGCAGTGTCTCGCTGGTGGAGTGGCAGCTAGGGCGACAACGTAATCAGATTGGTCAGTTGGAAGAAGAGATCACCTTGCTAATGGAGCAGGCGGGCTTGAATGAAGTGTTGTTTAATCGCTTGCTGCAACTACAAAGCAATTTGGCTGCGGCCAGCAGCTTGCAAGATATGCTTAATCGCTTGCAGCGCTGGGCACGCGACTTCGGCTTGGCAGGTGCTAATGTGCGCTTATTCAGTGACCGCTGGCATATTGGTGCGCCGTCTGATTTCACCCATTTGGCACTTGCCCGTCACGCCTTCGAGCCACTACGTATTCAGCGTTTGGGGAGCGATAACCATTATCTGGGCGGTTTGAACGGGCCGGAACTGCTGTTGTTATTGCCTCAGGCCAAGCAGGTAGGGTCGGTCGCACTCTCGTTACTGGGCAAAGATGGCGATCTAGGTGTCATTATCTTCAGCAGCCGTGATACGCAACATTATCAGCAGGGCATGGGTACCGTGATGCTGAATCAGTTATCGACGTTATTGCCGAGCCTGCTGGAGCGTTGGATAGAGCCGGTATGACCGAATTCAGTGCCTCACTTGCCCCGCAGGTAGAGGCTTTCTTGCGTTATCTCAAAGTTGAGCGTCAGCTCAGTCCACTGACTATTACCAGTTATCGACGCCAGCTACAGGCACTCATGGAAATGGGCGAGCAAATGGGCCTGGCGCACTGGCAGCAGCTTGACGCGGCTCAGGTGCGGTCACTGGTTTCTCGCAGTAAACGTGCCGGTTTACATTCCTCAAGCCTTGCGCTGCGCCTCTCAGCTTTGCGCAGCTTTCTTGATTGGCTGGTGAGTCAGGGCGTATTGCAGGCCAACCCCGCAAAAGGGGTGAGTACACCGCGTTCAGGCCGCCATCTGCCAAAAAACATCGATGTCGATGAGGTCGATAAACTGTTGGATATCGACCTCAATGATCCCTTGGCGGTCCGTGATCGGGCGATGCTGGAAGTGATGTATGGCGCGGGTTTGCGTCTATCCGAACTGGTTGGCATGAACTGCAAACACGTAGATTTAGCCAGCGGTGAAGTCTGGGTGATGGGGAAAGGCAGTAAAGAGCGTAAAGTACCGATTGGCAGGACCGCAGTGACCTGGTTAGAGCATTGGCTGGAACTGCGCGAGTTATTTGAACCTGTTGACGATGCTATCTTTTTAGCCAATACCGGTAAGCGAATTTCAGCGCGCAATGTGCAAAAACGCTTTGCCGAATGGGGTGTAAAGCAAGGTGTCAGCAGCCATATTCACCCACACAAATTGCGCCACTCTTTCGCCACTCACATGTTGGAATCCAGTGGTGATTTGCGCGCGGTGCAGGAGCTACTGGGCCACGCCAATCTGACGACCACACAAATTTATACTCATCTCGACTTTCAACATCTGGCGACAGTGTATGATGCTGCTCATCCACGCGCCAAACGAGGCAAATCCTGATGCATTTTTATCGCCCACTCGAGAGTATTTCCGCCATTAGCTTCGATTTGGATGACACCCTGTATGATAATCGGCCAGTGATTACCCGCACTGAACAAGAGTCGGTGGCATTCTTACAGCAGTATCATCCCAATCTGGCGCAGTTACAGGCCGCTGATTTTCACCGTTTTCGCGCTGAATTGCTGGCGCAGGACCCAGGCATCTACCACGATGTTACCCAGTGGCGTTGGCATGCGATTGAACTGGGCCTGATACGTCATGGCTTAAGTAAGTCTGAGGCGCAATGTGGCGCTGATGCAGCCATGGAGAATTTTGCCCTATGGCGTAGCCGTATTTATGTGCCAGCGGCCACCCATGACACTTTGAGCGCGCTGGCGGAGCATTATCCGCTGGTGGCTATCACCAATGGCAATGCCGATCCTAAAGCCTGTGGTCTGGATCGATACTTCCAGTTTGTGCTGCGTTCCGGCCCCCATGGCCGTGCCAAGCCTTTTCGCGATATGTACCATAAAGCGGCAAACCATCTGGATATCCCACTCAAACAGATTCTGCATGTGGGTGATGATTTGACTACCGATGTCGCCGGCTCGCTACGTTGCGGTATGCAGGCTTGCTGGATTAATGACCGTCAGCAGAACCTGATGACGGCCAGTGATAGCCGCTTATTGCCACATATTGAGATTTCTCAGTTGGCTTCCCTGACAGCATTGCTATAATCCCCTGCAATAAATCTGTATAAATTCACAGTGGAATGGTGGCAAAATACCCGAATACTCGGCGATTTCGCTATTTTCCCTTACCCGATAAACGGTGCCTATGGACGTTTCTGATCTGCTCGACAGCCTGAATGAAAAACAACGCGAAGCCGTGGCTGCGCCACGCTGCAACCTGTTGGTCCTGGCCGGTGCAGGCAGTGGCAAAACCCGGGTGCTGGTTCATCGCATTGCCTGGTTGTTATCAGTAGAAAATGCGTCTCCGTACTCAATTATCGCAGTGACGTTCACCAATAAAGCGGCGGCCGAAATGCGCCACCGTATTGAACACTTGATTGGCACCAGTCAGGGCGGAATGTGGATTGGGACTTTCCATGGGTTGGCGCACCGCTTGCTGCGCGCTCACCATATGGATGCCAACTTGCCGCAGGATTTTCAGATTCTCGACAGCGACGACCAGCTACGGTTATTAAAGCGGTTGGTTAAAGCACTGAATTTAGATGATAAACAATGGCCACCGCGTCAGGCGATGTGGTACATCAACGGCAAAAAAGACGAAGGATTACGACCACAGCATATTGAGAGCTATGGCAATCCGGTTGAAGCCACCTGGCTGCGTATCTATCAGGCGTATCAGGAAGCTTGTGACCGCGCCGGTCTGGTGGATTTTGCCGAGCTGTTGCTGCGAGCACACGAATTGTGGCTAAACAAACCCCATATTCTTAATCATTATCGTGAACGCTTCACCAACATTTTGGTGGATGAGTTTCAGGATACTAACAATATCCAATACGCCTGGATTCGTCTGCTGGCAGGCGACCGTTCTAATGTGATGATTGTCGGTGACGATGACCAATCAATCTATGGCTGGCGTGGGGCGCAGGTGGAAAATATCCAGCGCTTTTTGAAAGATTTCCCCGGCGCTGAAACCATCCGGTTGGAGCAGAATTACCGTTCTACCAGCAATATTTTGACGGCAGCAAATACCCTGATTGCCAATAATGATGGCCGCATGGGGAAAAATCTGTGGACGGACGGTGCCGAAGGCGAACCGATCTCACTCTATTGCGCCTTTAACGAACTGGATGAGGCGCGCTTTGTGGTTAACCGCATCAAAGCCTGGCAGGACAACGGTGGTGCTCTGAATGATTGTGCCATCTTGTATCGTAGCAACGCCCAATCGCGCGTTTTGGAAGAAGCACTATTGCAGACCGCGATGCCGTACCGTATTTATGGCGGTCAGCGCTTCTTCGACCGTCAGGAGATTAAAGATGCACTGGCTTATTTGCGGCTAATTTCCAACCGTAATGATGATGCTGCTTTTGAGCGAGTGGTCAATACACCTACTCGCGGTATTGGCGATCGTACCTTAGATGTGGTGCGCCAAACCGCCCGTGACCGTCAGCTAACGCTGTGGCAATCAACCCGTGCCATGTTGCAGGAAAAAGTGCTGGCAGGCCGCGCAGCCTCTGCACTGCAACGGTTTGTTGAGCTGGTCGACTCCCTGGCTCATGAAACGGCGGATATGCCGTTGCATGTCCAAAGTGACCGGGTGATTCGTGATTCCGGTTTGTGGTCGATGTACGAACAAGAAAAAGGTGAAAAAGGTCAGGCGCGCGTTGAGAACCTTGAAGAGTTGGTCAATGCGACCCGCCAATACAGTTATCAGGATGAAGATCAGGATCTGATGCCACTACAGGCATTTTTGTCTCATGCGGCGCTGGAAGCGGGAGAGGGGCAGGCCGATGCTTATCAGGATGCAGTGCAATTAATGACTCTCCATTCCGCGAAAGGCTTGGAGTTCCCACAGGTGTTCATTGTGGGTATGGAAGAGGGGATGTTCCCGAGCCAGATGTCACTGGATGAAGGTGGCCGCTTGGAAGAAGAGCGCCGACTGGCCTATGTTGGGGTCACCCGCGCGATGCAGAAACTGACTCTTTGCTATGCAGAGAGCCGCCGTCTGTACGGCAAAGAGGTGAATCATCGGCCATCCCGCTTTATCGGCGAACTGCCGCAGGAATGCGTCGAAGAAGTACGGCTACGTGCAACGGTTTCTCGCCCGGTTAACCACCGCAATATGGGGACGCCGATGAATGAAAATGACAGTGGTTTCTCACTGGGTCAACGGGTGCGTCACCCTAAATTTGGTGAAGGTACCGTGGTTAATCTGGAAGGTAGCGGCGAACACAGCCGGTTGCAAATCGCTTTCCCCGGAGAGGGGATTAAGTGGTTGGTCGCGGCTTACGCCCGATTAGAGGCTGTATAAATTTACCCTGCGGTCTTGACGCCGCAGCGGCGTTAGCGGCACTCACTTACCCGAATCACTTGACTGTGTAAGCTCATCGGGATGCGTTCATTTGCTGCCTTGCTGCAACGCCGATGACTTTGGGTAATTAATGTAGCCGCGGCATTAGCGGCTCTCATCCTGAGGCGCTTGCCTGGCATCGGTTTCAGCCTGCAACAAAATCGCTTTCCCCATCCACTGCGTCACATCTTGAATACCCGCATCATCCAAATGCCAAATATCTTTCAGCACCATAAACACTTCTGAGCCATAGATTAACGAGAAAGCATAGATCACCCGTTGCAAGGCCTCCGGTGACAACTTCCCTTCCAGCGGCTCGACAGCCAGCTTCAATAACCGCTTACGGTTACCACGCACCAACTTCTCTTCACTGTTAGGATTGCTGCGGTCAGCCGCCCATTGTTGCAATGACAGATGCAGCGCGGCACGAAGTACACCTTCGTGTTGCAACATGCGTGGATAAGCAAAAGAGAGCAGTTCCGCAATGCGTTGCCGGGCATCTGGTTGGGTAGGCTGCCATGCCAATATCGGCCCAAGGCTTTCATCGACCATGGCAGAAACCAACGCACTTTACGTCGGGAAATAACGATAAGCCGTAGCGCGCGAGAGTTGCGCCGCATTTGCTACGTCTGTTATCGACGGAAATGTCCCTTGTTCATACATCGACATCGCTGTATCGATCAGTAACCGCCGGGTTCTGGCTTTGATGGTGGTCAGTGATGGAGAGGCGCGCTCCTGTTTATCCTGATTATGCACGGTCACTCCATGGTCAATAACGAGTATCTGCGCTCACTATAACAAACCGACCGCACAAATCGCCATGAATGCATTTCACCTGCAAACTAATTTTGAGACTCCAGTCTCAAAAAACAGCAGTACCCTTTGCGAAAATGATACTCTAGTCTCAATATGATTCTATCTTAACCAACTCGCTTCGTTGTTCGGCTGTAAGTAGAAAATAAACTTCCAATAAAAAGAAGTGAGCTACACGCGCATTCATAGAAGGATGTTCAGATGCCTCGTCATATTTTTATCGCGACTACCACAGATACCAAAGGCGAAGAGCTGACGTATGTCAGTGAATTGATTAAAGCAACCGGGCTAACAACGGTCACGGTGGATTTATCGACTAAAGAAGGCCAACGAGCCAGTGGCGCAGATATCTCTGCCGAGACAGTAGCGGGCTATCACCCCGATGGGCGTCAGGCGGTGTTCTGTGGTGATAGGGGGCGGGCGATAAGTGCAATGGCCGTCGCTTTTGAGCGTTTTATTGCCAGCCGTGATGATGTGGCCGCGTTATTAGGTCTGGGAGGTTCCGGCGGCACCGCGCTGATTACACCGGCGATGCAAAGCTTACCGATTGGTATTCCTAAATTGATGGTATCTACCATGGCTTCTGGTGATGTTTCAGGTTACATCGGTGCCAGTGATATCGCCATGATGTATTCCGTCACCGATATTGCCGGGCTTAACCGTATTTCTCGTCGTGTACTGAGTAATGCGGCTCACCAGATTGCCGGAGCAGTCTATTTCGCCAAAGAAGAGTTACTGGTTGATGATAAACCGGCGCTGGGCTTGACCATGTTTGGTGTGACAACTCCCTGTATTCAGGCCGTCAGTGCCGCATTATCAGACGAATATGACTGTTTGGTATTCCACGCCACAGGTAGCGGCGGCAAAGCCATGGAAAAACTGGCCGAAAGTGGCTTGCTGGCGGGGGCACTTGATCTGACCACCACCGAGGTCTGCGACCTGTTATTTGACGGGGTATTGGCCTGTGGGCCGGAACGCTTCGATGCTATTGCTCACAGCAACATCCCGTATGTCGGCTCTTGCGGTGCATTGGATATGGTCAACTTCGGCAGCCCGGCAACTATTCCGGCTAAATATACCGATCGCTTGTTCTATAAACATAACGCCCAAGTGACACTGATGCGCACCACCGAGCAAGAGAATATTCAAATGGCACGCTGGATTGGTGAAAAGCTCAATCGTTGTCAGGGTGAAGTGCGCTTCTTAATTCCAGCCGGCGGATTCTCAGCATTGGATGCGCCGGGCCAGCAATTCTGGGATGAAAAAGCGTTGAAAGCCTTTATTGATACGCTGGAAGAGACCGTCATTCAAACTGATAAACGCCGCTTGGTGCACTATCCGTTCAACATCAATGACCCAGAATTTGCCCAGGCCGCAGTAGAAAACTTTAAAGAAATAACAAAGAGCCCATCCCATTAGGGCCATTTTATTCGTGGAGAAACATATGCCAAAATTTCAACGCCAGGCCATTTTAGCCAAATTTCGGGAAATGATTGCCCGCCGTGAGCCGATTATCGGTGGCGGTGCGGGCACAGGGCTGTCAGCTAAATGTGAAGAGGCTGGTGGAATTGATCTTATCGTTATCTATAACTCAGGCCGCTATCGTATGGCGGGGCGTGGGTCGCTGGCAGGTTTGCTGGCCTACGGGAATGCCAATGAAATCGTGGTCGATATGGCCAAAGAAGTGCTGCCGGTAGTCAAAAATACGCCAGTGCTGGCGGGAGTGAATGGTACTGACCCATTCTGTCAGTTCGATCACTTTTTGGACCAATTGAAAGCATTGGGTTTTTCTGGCGTGCAGAACTTCCCAACCGTTGGGTTAATTGACGGTAACTTCCGTGCCAATCTGGAAGAGACCGGCATGGGTTATGGCTTGGAAGTGGATATGATCCGCCTGGCTCACGAAAAAGATTTACTGACCACCCCTTATGTTTTCAGTGCCGCCGATGCGGTTGCCATGACACAAGCGGGTGCTGACATTATTGTGCCACATATGGGGCTGACGACTGGCGGTAACATCGGTGCGGACACGGCACTGAAACTGGCGGACTGTGTGCCTCTGATTAATGACTGGGCTGCGGCGGCAAAAGCGGTACGTGAAGATATCATTGTGCTGTGCCACGGTGGGCCAATTTCCTCACCAGAAGATGCCCAATACATTATGGATAACTGCCCGCAATGTGACGGTTTTTATGGTGCCAGTTCGATGGAACGTCTGCCGACTGAAATTGCACTAACGGACACCACCAAACAGTTTAAAAATATAAAGCGTTGATATTTTGCCAATACCAAAGGGAAAGCCTGTTTTGTGAATTTTGCCGGTTTTTGGCTAAATGAAGATGCAGGATACACAAAACCGAAGTCGATGTTGGCTTCGGTTTTTTTTTGCTTTTTAGCCAGTTCATGCCAGATAGCTGCCGCCAAGATGTGTTATCGCCTGTTGTGTCCGTAACAACTAAAAATAAAGCTCAGCTATTAACTACTTTTAACCGGTTGACAGTCTTTTTCTTCTCGGCGTAACATGCGCGCACTATTCTTGATGAGGACATTCGCCTTGGACACACCCAGTAGATACTGGCTCAATAACCTGTTCATATGGTGCAACTTCTAAGGCTATCCTCATATTTGCTGATAGCCTTCGTGGTTGTCAGCGGCCCCGCTAAGCCGTCGCTGTGAGTCAGATCTCCTTATGGTCTGAAACATAGAGTATTTCTCAATACCTCGCTGTTTCTGTGCTTCAATGCGTTATCCCTATCCATCACCGCAAGGGAGTTTTGGCACATGCTGAGCGCATTTAAATTAAGTAACAATCGCTTATCCCGTTTGGAGCTGGATGAATCAGATGAGTCAGATGATCTGACCTCATCAATTTGGGTCGACTTAGTTGAACCGGAAGAAGGGGAGCGCGAACGCGTCCAGTCTGAGTTAGGGCAAAGCCTGGCGACCCGGCCAGAGTTGGACGACATCGAGGCTTCCGCTCGCTTCTTTGAAGATGAGGATGGCCTGCATATCCACTCCTTCTTCTATTATGAAGATGCTGAAGACCATGCGGGTAACTCAACCGTGGCATTTACCATCCGTGATGGTCGCCTGTATACCCTGCGTGAGCGCGAGTTACCGGCTTTTCGTTTATATCGGATGCGGGCGCGTAACCAAACACTGGTTGATGGCAATGCCTATGAGCTGTTGCTGGATCTGTTCGAAACCAAAATTGAGCAGCTAGCCGATGAAATCGAAAACATTTATAGCGATTTGGAAGCCTTAAGTCGCGTCATTATGGAAGGGCAGCAAGGTGATGAATATGACGCCGCGTTGTCTACCTTAGCGGAACAGGAAGATATCGGCTGGAAAGTGCGCTTGTGTCTGATGGATACCCAGCGAGCACTGAATTTCCTGGTACGTAAAGCCCGCTTGCCGAGTGGTCAACTGGAGCAAGCCCGTGAGGTATTGCGCGATATCGAATCCCTATTGCCACACAATGAATCCCTGTTCCAGAAGGTTAACTTCCTGATGCAGGCAGCAATGGGCTTTATCAATATCGAGCAGAACCGGATTATCAAGATCTTCTCGGTGGTATCGGTGGTGTTCCTGCCGCCAACACTGGTGGCATCCAGCTACGGGATGAACTTTGAGTTTATGCCGGAATTGCGCTGGTCATTTGGCTATCCGGGCGCGATCAGTTTGATGATTATCGCGGGTTTAGCACCGTATCTCTATTTCAAGCGCAAGAACTGGCTCTAACCTAACCTTCGCCCTTGAAGCTGCAGGGGTGTTAGCTGCGTTCACGCACCCGAATCACTTGACTGTGTAAGCTCATCGGGATGAGTTCACTGGCAGCCTACCTGCAACTTCAAGTTCTTTGGTTATCAATATCATAACTCGATGAGTAACCGGGCATGTTTTGTCGGCTTGATATCTAGGCGCGGCGCTTACGTTGGGTGTAGAGCGCATCCAATGTGAACAGCAACAGTGCCGCCCAGATAAAGGCGAAAGTCACCATTTTATCGTTGCCAATGGTTTCGCCGTAGAAGGTTACCGCCAGAATAAACATCAACGTTGGCCCGAGGTATTGGAAAAAGCCCAATGTCGATAGTTTTAAGCGAGTGGCGGCGGCGGTGAAGAACAGTAGCGGGATAGTGGTAATCACCCCGGCTGCTGCCAATAACAGGTTAAGCGACCACGCATTGGTGCTCATGTGGCTGGTTGGGCTATCGGCAATAAAGAACAGATACACCGCTGCTATCGGCAATAGCCACATAGTTTCCACCAGCATGCCGGTTTGGGCATCTATCCCGAGTTTTTTACGAATCAGACCGTATAAAGCAAAGCTTATCGCGAGTCCCAGGGCGATTATCGGTAGCGAGCCAAACTGCCATAATTGAATCAATACCCCGCCGAACGCTAATGCCACCGCAACCCACTGCATGCGACGAAAACGCTCACCCAGAAACAACATGCCGAATAACACATTTACTAGCGGGTTAATGAAATAGCCCAAACTGGCTTCCAGCATATGATTGTGGTTTACCGCCCAGATAAACAACAGCCAGTTACTGGCAATCAACACAGCAGTAACTGCTAGCAATAACAGGCGTTTGCCGTTTCTACAGGCACTGCGTACCTGTGGCCAATTGCGGCTAACAGTTAGCAGGATCAACATAAAGAAAAATGACCAGATAATCCGATGAGTCAAAATTTCATCAGCCGGCACCTGCTGGATGAGCTTGAAATAAGCTGGGGCAATACCCCAAATAAAATAGGCTGCCAGAGCAAATAAAATGCCCTGACGGGTTCGTTGTTTATCCATGGTGTAGCTCGGGACAAGAAAGGAGATGCGGTGAGTGTACTTAACTTCGCGTTACGAATCATCACCGCTGACGGGTAAATCAGCCAACCAGATAAGTTGCCGTTGCGCTAGCGATGTGCATTTGGCTTTCATTATGCAGCTCAACCCGGGCAACCGACACTTTATTGCCACTGCGCAAAATACTGCTGCTGGCAATAAAATGTTTGCCGCGGCCGGGGCGTAGATAGTCAACACGCAGATCGATAGTGCCCATTTTAGCCAGATATATTTGCAATTGTTCTTTAATGAGCGGTTCATGGCGTACCAGGCTATTCCCAACGCACACCAGTCCGGCAGCCACATCCAGCACTGCGGCAATAACGCCACCATGCAAAATTTGTTGTGCAATATTGCCAACTAACTTGTCATTATTATCGAAAGCAATCTCGGCGTAATCTTGCTCGAAACGGGTTAATCGCAGACCAAGCTCACGGTTAAATGGCATGTGATACACAAATACTTCGCCAATCATGCGGCGAGCATCCTCTAACGTTAAAGTTGTTGCTGGCATTTTTCCCTATTCTCTTCTTGGTTGCCGATAAGCAATCATAGTGTAAGTTAACGAATTGTTTATTTTATGCTTCTGCTTTGTTGTTTTCCAGCCGTTAAGCCATAAATATAAACAACACTAATCTCAGATAACATTTGTGTGTAGAATGAGCTGTTTTCATTACAAATAGAAATAATCCGTAAGGTGATGGGGGAATAATGGGAAGATTTTGGCGGATACTGATAGCGCTGTTACTGGTGCCAACGTTGGCACAGGCAGAAGCTGCAACGGTTGAGAAGATTCATGATGCACCTGAGGTGCGTGGTAGTATTATTGCGGCAATGTTGCAGGATCACGATAATCCGTTTCTGCTTTATCCATATGAAACAAACTATCTGTTATATACCTATACCAGTAATATCAATAAAGATGCTATTAGCTCTTATGATTGGGCTGAAAATGCCAAGAGAGATGAAGTTAAATTCCAACTGAGTTTAGGTTTCCCTATTTGGCGTGGTATTGCCGGTGATAACTCATTACTGGGTGCTTCTTATACTCAACGTTCTTGGTGGCAGGCATCCAATAGTGATGAGTCCTCGCCATTCCGCGAAACAAACTATGAACCGCAACTGTTCCTGGCATGGGCAACTGATTACGAGTTGGCGGGCTGGACTTTCCGTGAAGTAGAGTTTGGTTATAACCACCAGTCTAACGGTAAAGCGGATCCAACCTCACGTAGCTGGGACCGTGTTTACACCCGTGTGATGGCACAGCGTGGCAATTTAGAAATTGACTTGAAGCCTTGGTATCGTCTGCCAGAAAGCGACGAGAAAGATGACAACCCGGATATCAATAAATACATGGGTTATTATCGTCTGAAAGTCGGTTATGCCTTGGGTGACAGTGTATTCAGCGTGGATGGCCATTATAACTGGAATACCGGTTATGGCGGCGCAGAAATGGGCTGGAGCTATCCTATCACCAAGCATGTTCGTTTCTATACCCAAGTGTTCAGTGGCTATGGTGAGTCAATGATTGACTATAACTTTAGGCAAACACGGGTGGGTGTGGGTATCATGTTAAACGATGTCCTTTAACGTCATCCGGCGTTAGAAAAGTTTCAGACACAGGCCGGTTAACCGGCCTGTGCAGATCTTATAGTTGGGGAAGAGTGTGTCGACCGCAGCAGTGATAAATAGGGAATTACTGGCAGTGCAGGTATTGCGAGATACTTTCGGCTATCAGCAATTCCGGCCCGGACAACAGGAAATTATCAACGCCACCCTATCAGGGCAAGACTGTCTGGTAGTGATGCCTACCGGTGGTGGTAAGTCCTTGTGTTATCAGATTCCGGCACTGGTGACGGATGGGTTGACGCTGGTAGTCTCTCCGTTGATCTCGCTCATGAAGGATCAGGTCGACCAACTGCTGGCTTACGGCGTTGGTGCGGGGTGCTTAAACTCATCGCAAACACGTGAACAACAGTTAGCCGTGATGGACGGTTGCCGTAGCGGTCAGATTAAGCTGTTGTATATTGCCCCAGAACGCTTGGTCATGGAGAGTTTCCTCGATCAATTGTATCAGTGGCGGCCGGCTTTATTGGCGGTGGATGAGGCGCACTGTATTTCTCAATGGGGTCATGATTTCCGCCCGGAATATCGTGCTCTAGGCCAGTTAAAGCAACGTTTCCCTGATTTACCGGTTATTGCGCTCACTGCCACGGCGGATGACGCGACGCGGGGGGATATTGTTCGTCTGCTTAATCTGGATCAGCCACTGATTCAAGTTAGCAGTTTTGACCGCCCCAATATCCGTTACACCTTGGTAGAGAAGTTCAAACCGCTCGATCAATTATGGCGTTTTGTGCAAGACCAACGTGGCAAAAGTGGCATTATCTATTGTAACAGCCGGGCAAAAGTGGAAGACACCACCGCCCGTTTGCAGAGCCGTGGCTTAAGTGTGGCGGCCTACCATGCCGGGCTGGATAACGAGCGTCGGGGGCAGGTGCAGGAAGCATTCCAGCGCGATGATCTGCAAGTGGTGGTCGCGACCGTGGCCTTTGGTATGGGGATTAACAAACCCAACGTCCGCTTTGTGGTGCATTTTGATATTCCGCGCACTATCGAGTCTTATTATCAGGAAACCGGCCGTGCCGGACGTGATGGCCTGCCTGCTGAAGCCGTGTTGCTGTACGATCCGGCGGATATGGCGTGGTTACGTCGCTGTCTAGAAGAGAAACCTGCAGGGGCACAGCAAGATATTGAACGGCATAAATTAAATGCTATGGGCGCTTTTGCCGAGGCGCAGACTTGTCGTCGTCTGGTGCTGCTCAACTATTTTGGTGAGGGTAAACAGCAGTCGTGTGGTAACTGTGATATTTGCCTCGATCCGCCGAAGCGCTACGATGGGCTGGCTGATGCACAAAAAGCCCTCTCGTGTGTTTATCGTGTCGGACAGCGGTTTGGTCTGGGGTATATTGTCGAGGTGCTGCGCGGGGCGAATAACCAGCGTATCCGTGAAATGGGTCATGACAAGTTATCAGTGTATGGGATTGGCCGCGAACAAAGCCACGAACACTGGGTCAGTATATTGCGCCAGCTTATCCATCTCGGGTTGCTGAGCCAAAATATCGCAATGTTTTCAGCGTTACAACTGACTGAGGCCGCTCGCCCGATTCTGCGTGCTGAATTGCCGTTACAATTGGCAGTGCCGCGTATTCAGAGCCTGAAAGTGCGCAGTAGCGCTAATCAAAAATCTTATGGCGGCAATTATGATCGCAAGTTGTTCGCCAAATTGCGCAAGTTGCGTAAATCTATCGCTGACGAAGGCAATATTCCGCCTTATGTGGTGTTTAACGATGCTACCTTGCTGGAGATGGCGGAACAGATGCCGATTACTGCCAGCGAGCTGTTGAGCGTCAATGGTGTTGGGCAACGCAAACTGGAGCGTTTTGGCGCGCCGTTTATGGCGATGATCCGCGACCATGTAGACAACAACGACGACTAACCAGTCGCCTTTCGCTAACGCCCCTGCGATTTTCGGTTCGCAGGGTATATGAGAATCTATCATGTTGATGCTATTCCTTACCGTTGCGCTGGTCCATCTGGTTGCATTAATGAGCCCAGGGCCGGATTTCTTTTTTGTCTCGCAAACCGCCGCCAGCCGTTCGCGCCGTGAGGCGATGATGGGGGTGGTCGGGATCTCGCTGGGAATTGTTATCTGGGCTGGTGTGGCGCTGATGGGGTTGAACCTTATCTTGCAGAAAATGGCGTGGTTACATCAGATTATTATGGTCGGTGGTGGGCTATATCTGTGCTGGATGGGGTGGCAACTGCTGAAATCTGCCCGAGCCAAACGTCATGGTAGCGAGGGGGAGGTTCAAGTTGCACTACCCGCCCGTGGTCGGACCTTCCTGCGCGGCTTCCTGACTAATCTGTCGAACCCGAAAGCCGTTATCTATTTTGGCAGTGTGTTCTCACTGTTTGTCGGCGATGACGTCAGTGCGGGTGCGCGCTGGGGCTTGTTCGTGCTGATTGTTGGTGAAACCTTCGTCTGGTTCACTATTGTCGCCTGCGTATTTGCCTTGCCGGTGATGCGCCGTGGCTATCAGCGTTTATCAAAATGGATTGATGGGCTGGCGGGAGTACTGTTTGCCGGTTTTGGTATCCATTTGATCTTATCGCGCTAATTAATGCCCCAACTGGCAGATGATGCCGGTTGGGTAATCATTTGTTTGAATTAGCATTACACTTTTCTGGCGGTTGCCAATAACGCGCCTACCAGCATAAATAAGCCACCAAATATCCGGTTCAGTAATTTCATTTGTTGTGGTGATTTAATCCAGCCAGCAATTCGGGTGGCAAGGGTGGCGTAACCAATCATCACAATAATATCAACCACCACGCTGGTGGTGCCGAGAATCAGATATTGCGCCACTTGCGGTTGATGTGGCAGCACAAATTGTGGGAATAATGCCGCCAGAAAAACGATGCTTTTTGGGTTGGTAAGGTTAACAAACACCGCGCGTTTAAACAGTTTTCGCCGCGGCATACTGTTGGCTAGCGCATGCAGATCCAGCGCACCGGCAGCGCGCCATTGCTGAATCCCAAGCCAGATTAAGTAAGCCGCACCAAGCCATTTTAGTATTTCAAATGCCAGCAAGGATTGTGAAATCAGTGCACCCAACCCCACGCCAACTAATACAATGTGCACGGCTAATCCCAATTGCAGTCCGCAAATTGAGGCTACAACCCCGCGCGTACCGTGGCTGATGGCGGTGCTCATGGTGTTAATGGCCCCAGAACCAGGGGACAGGCTGAGGATCAATGTGGTCAGTAGATAGGTTAACCACCAGTCTAAGGTCATCGGCAAAGCTCCCTGAATGCATAAATTTATGCCACAATACTCTATTGCTAATAGTTGTGCTATGGCTCACAGAACGACTGGGTTTACCAGAATATCAGGTGTATTGAACATTGAGCAATTCCGGTCAAAGGATGTCATCAGTCATGATTTACAAGGTCATGCTATATCGAGCCACGCTATGCCGTTAGACAATAGTTGGTTAACGCGTGAAGAGCAGTTTGCTGCTTTTGTTAATGGGCCGCTGTTAGATTTTTGGCAACAGCGAGATGAGGATGAGTTTATCGGCGTCGATGATATTCCGATTCGCTATGTCCGCTTTCGTGCACCACAACACACTCGAGTGGTGGTGGTGGTGCCCGGCCGCATTGAAAGTTACGTTAAATATCCTGAAGTGGCTTATGATCTGTTTCAGCAAGGCTATGATGTGATAGTGCTGGATCATCGTGGGCAAGGGCGGTCGGGTCGCTTGCTTGAGGATGGTAACCGTGGTCATGTGATTAAGTTTGATGATTATATTGAGGATTTTGCGCAGTTAGTGCAGCGCGAAATAACTGATAGCCATTATCAGCAGCGATTTGCCCTGGCTCATTCAATGGGGGGGGCAATTCTCACGCGTTATCTGGCCAGAGAACCGGATGTGTTTAATGCGGTAGCATTATGTGCTCCGATGTTTGGTATCCACTTACCGATGCCCGGCTGGCTGGCTCACCGGATTGTCGACTGGGCCGAAAGGTATCAAACGCTGCGCGACTATTATGCTATTGGTACCGGCCAGTGGCGGCCACTGCCCTATCTGGTCAATGTGTTAACCCATAGCCGTGAGCGATATCGCCGCTATTTACGCCAATATGCGGATACACCGGAAATACGTCTTGGTGGGCCAACCTATCATTGGATCCGAGAAAGTCTGCTGGTGGGCGAGCAAATCATCGCGCAAGCAGAAAAGATAACCACGCCGGTTCTATTATTACAAGCCAGTGAGGATCGGGTAGTACATAACCCGGCTCATGATGCTTTTTCTCAGGCAATGACTTTGGCAGGACACCCTTGCGAAGGGGGGCAACCTAAGAGAGTTCAAGGTGCACGCCATGAGATCCTGTTCGAGCGGGACCAGCTTCGTGCCGAGGCGCTGAGCGCCATATTGCGCTTTTTCGCGCAACATCAATCATCAGTCGGCCATTATGGCTCCGACGCCACCAGAGGTTAGAACATACCGCTATGTATCATGTTGTTGCTTCCGATTTAGATGGCACCCTGCTATCACCTGATCATCTTTTAACGCCATATACCAAAGAAACACTCAAGTTGCTGACGCAGCGCGACGTGCATTTTGTGTTTGCCACTGGTCGCCATCATATCGATGTGGCACAAATCCGCGATAGCTTGGAAATCAGTGCCTTTATGATTACCTCCAACGGCGCACGGGTGCACAACACGGCGGGAGAGCTGATTTTTAGTCATAACCTTGATGCAGATATTGCGCGTGATCTGTACAATATTGAGCACCATAACCCGGATATCCTGACCAACGTCTATCTGAACGACGAATGGTTTATGAACCGTGAAAGCCCGGCACAGAAAGAATTTTTCCGTGAGTCGGTATTTAATTATCAGGTATTTGAACCTGCATTACTGCCAACCGATGGTGTGTGTAAGGTTTACTTCACCTGTGAAGATCATGACAAGTTGTTGATTTTAGAAGAAGCCATCAATGCACGTTGGGGCGATCGAGTTAATGTCAGTTTTTCTTTCCCAACCTGTCTGGAAGTGATGGGCGGCGGTGTCTCTAAGGGGCATGCGCTAGATCAAGTTGCCAAAATTATCGGTTATTCACTGAAAGAATGTATCGCTTTTGGTGATGGTATGAATGACCTGGAAATGCTGTCGATGTCTGGCAAAGGCTGCATCATGCGTGATGCGCATCAACGGCTAAAAGACATGTTACCGAATCTGGAAGTGATAGGTTCAAACGCCGATGATGCTGTTCCACACTATTTGCGTAAGATGTTTTTAGGCACAGATAAGTAACTGATTTACTCAAGTAAATGCAACTTGCCGTAAACGAAAAAGTGGCGCATTAAACATAATTGCGCCACTGGTTTATTCCGTTATCTCAGAGCATCAACTTACTGGTGTTGCCCCTGTTTTTGCAGGAACTGCACACCTTGATCCGGGAAGTCAGTAAACACCCCGTCAACCTGTGCTTGATTGTAGATAATATCGAATAGCTGATTGACGTTAGTCGCGTATTTCGGCAGCTTATCCGCACGGATGGTGTATGGGTGAACCATCATATTGTTGGCATGCGCATCTTTGACCATATTGGTCAGCTTGATGTTATCCGGCGTAGAGGTTTCAACCACCAGCATATGGTAGTCAGGGCCGATGCCATCGGCATACTGTGCTACTTGCTTCATCGCTCCTGGCTTGAACATCCAGTCGTAACTGTAATTGACCCATTTGCCATCAGGCTTCTGTTCGTAGGTTTCATTCCAGTCGGTATAAGCCACCAGTTGGACCAGTTTTAGGTCCATACCCATCTTCGGTTCCAGCTCGTTTTTGATGCGCTTTAATTCATTGGCATCAAAGCATTGCAGATAAACTTTATCGCCCTTGGTGGTGTAACCGTACTGTTTCAGTACTTCCAACACCTTGGTTGAGATGTCTTTCCCTTCTTGTTTATGGAACCACGGTGCTTTTATTTCTGGGTAAATCCCAACGTTTTTACCGGTCGAATGATTCAAACCTTGAACAAATTCAATCTCCTCCTGGAAGGTATGTACACGGAAGTCAGATTTGCCCATCGGGAAACGGCCCGGATAGCTCTGCACTTTCTTACCGTCTTTATCAATATCAAAGCCTTCGGTAAATTTCAGTGATTTAATTTCTGGTAGCGTAAAGTCAATGGCGTAATAGCGGCCATCTTTGCGTGCGCGATCGGGGAAGCGCTCAGCCACATCGGTCACGCGATCCAGATAATGGTCGTGCAGAACCACCAACTCATTATCTTTGGTCATCACCAAATCTTGTTCAAGATAATCCGCACCTTGCGCGTAGGCCATGGCTTTAGCGGGCAGTGAATGCTCCGGCAGATAACCACTGGCACCACGGTGTGCGATGACAACTTTGCTTGCCGACGGTTTGGTGACTACTGATGACTGCTCGGCGGCCTGCGCCATACCGGTAACTGAGGATGCCAGAATAATACTCGCCAACAGGGTTTTGATGTGGGTTTGCATTGATAGTGCTCCATTTATCAATCTCAGGGTATGAAAAAGGCTATGTCGCTATAAATCCATCAATAACGACACAGCCTGAAAAAACGTAACTAGATGAACTTATAAGCCCTGTTTTCTAGCCAGCTCTGCGTGATGCTTTTTCTCACTAAACATCACAACGATCAGTAACAGAACAGCCAAGATACTGCCGCCGATCATGACCATAAAGCCGCCGTCCCAACCGAAGTAGTCCACGGTATAACCGACGATGGCACTCGCTGCTACCGAGCCGCCCAGATAACCGAACAAGCCGGTGAAGCCCGCGGCGGTCCCTGCTGCTTTTTTCGGTGCTAATTCAAGCGCATGTAAGCCAATCAACATTACCGGGCCATAGATCAGGAAGCCGATGGTGATCATACAGGCCATATCGATACCTGGGTTACCGACCGGGTTCAG
Source organism: Yersinia sp. 1252 StPb PI (assembly GCF_048593885.1). Taxonomy (NCBI): domain Bacteria; kingdom Pseudomonadati; phylum Pseudomonadota; class Gammaproteobacteria; order Enterobacterales; family Yersiniaceae; genus Yersinia; species Yersinia sp. 1252 StPb PI. The sequence goes on from NZ_JAZGQE010000009.1 coordinate 28,609, forward strand.
CCAGTAAATGATGGTAGCGATAGTCACCAGAGTCATAAAGAACACACCGGTAGCCCCGCGGTTACCTCTAAACACTTTGTCGGACATCCAACCGCACAACAGCGTCCCTGGAATACCAGCGTATTCATACAGGAAATAAGCCCATGAGGATTTATCCAGTGCGAAGTGTTTCACTTCTTTCAGGTAGGTCGGTGACCAGTCGAGGATGCCGTAACGCAGTAAATAAACAAAAACGTTAGCAATCGCGATATACCACAGCAGTTTGTTGGGCAATATGTATTGCATGAAGATCTGTTTAGCAGTCAGTTCTTCTTCTGCTTCTTCGCTGTAGTCATCTGGATAGTCGTTTTTGTACTCTTCAATCGGGGGCAAGCCCACGGATTGAGGGGTATCACGCATCAGACCAAAGACAATCAATGCCACCAGAATGGCACCAAAAGCAGGCATGTAGAGTGCGGCTTTCCAGTCGTTAAACCACGCCATCCCCAGCAGGAACAGTAATGGTGGTAAGCCACCACCGACGTTATGGGCGCAGTTCCAGACTGACACGATACTGCCGCGTTCCTTCTTCGACCACCAGTGCACCATGGTACGGCCACATGGCGGCCAACCCATACCCTGGAACCAGCCACATAAGAACAGCAGCACGAACATCACGGCGATACTGGATGTTGCCCAAGGCACAAAGCCCATAAACAGCATCACGGCGGCGGCGAGAATCAAACCGGCAGAGAGGAATACCCGTGGGTTAGACCGGTCAGAAACCGAACCCATGATGAATTTTGAGAAACCGTAGGCAATAGAAATACCCGATAACGCGAACCCCAGATCCCCGCGAGAGAACCCTTGTTCGATCAAATACGGCATGGCGAGAGTAAAGTTTTTACGCACCAGATAGTAAGCGGCGTAACCGAAAAAGATGCCCATAAAGATTTGCCAGCGTAGGCGGCGGTAGGTGGGATCAATCTGTTCTGCTGGAAGCCGGGCCTGATGCGGCGCGGGCTTAAAAATACTCAACATGAGTGCCTCCGATGGCTTTTTTGTAGTTTTTGACCCCGGTATAGCCTGGTATCTACCCGGTAGTTAAACGGCTAACTTGCTGTCGTTTATGTTCCATAACGAGCGCCATGCTAGATAAATTCGCATAACTTATCTGTGAGTGATGGCTCATTTGTTACAGTTATATGAAAGCGGCGGCAATTTTGAGCGATTGGTTAACATTTTGAAACCCACAATGACAAATTACCTGTGACTTTGATCACAATCATGGTTTTTAAACACCACATTGCTTTCGTTTTTCGTTCGTTTTTGTTCCTTATCAAACAATAACCTTAAAGATTGTGGCCCAATAGACGCATAATTAGCCGCCAGGCGGCTGTCTGATAATGTGGGGTCCTTCATGACGAACAGTTCTCCTTACACAGAAACGGATGTCATCATCATTGGTGGTGGTGCGACCGGCGCCGGGATTGCCCGTGACTGCGCTCGCCGTGGTTTAGCCTGTACGCTCTTGGAGAGGCATGACATTGCCACTGGTGCGACTGGCCGTAACCATGGCTTGCTACACAGCGGCGCACGCTATGCGGTAACTGATGGCGAATCTGCCCGCGAATGTATTGAAGAAAACCGTATTCTGAAACGTATTGCACGCCATTGTATTGAGCAAACGGATGGCCTGTTTATCACGTTGCCGGAAGACTCGCTGGAATATCAGCAGCAATTTATCGCGCGCTGCCAGGACGCCGGTATCGAGGCCGAAGCCATTGATCCAAAGCTGGCCTTACGGCTGGAGCCGGCTGCTAATCCGACGTTGATTGCTGCCGTCCGCGTGCCAGATGGTACCGTCGATCCCTTCCGTTTAACTGCCGCGAATATGTTGGATGCGCGTGAGCACGGTGCGAATGTACTGACTTATCACGAAGTTATTGGCTTGCTACGCCACGGTGATAGGGTGAGCGGCGTGCGCGTTTTCGATCATAAGAATCAGCGCCAGTATGATATTCATGCACAAATAGTGGTCAATGCTGCGGGGATCTGGGGGCAACATATTGCTGAATATGCTGATCTTCGTATCCGCATGTTTCCGGCAAAAGGTGCTCTGTTGATCTTGGGCCATCGGATCAACAACATGGTGATCAACCGCTGTCGTAAACCGGCTGATGCTGACATTTTGGTTCCGGGCGACACCATTTCATTGATCGGGACGACCTCAACCCATATTGAATACGATCAAATCGATAATATGGTAGTAACGGCACAAGAGGTGGATACCTTAATCCGCGAAGGATCAAAACTTTCACCCCAGTTGGCGCAAACGCGCATCTTACGTGCTTACGCCGGTGTCAGGCCGCTGGTTGCCAGTGATGATGACCCGTCGGGGCGTAATGTCAGCCGTGGCATTGTGTTACTGGATCATGCTAACCGCGATGGTCTGGAAGGTTTTATCACCATTACCGGTGGCAAACTGATGACCTACCGTCTGATGGCTGAGTGGGCAACAGATAAAGTGTGTGAAAAATTAGGTATTACCGCAGCCTGTACCACCGCCCAAGCGCCACTACCCGGTTCACAGCAATCAGCGGAGCAAACTCTTAGCAAAGTCATTTCTCTGCCTGCCAGTATTCGTGGCTCAGCGGTTTATCGCCATGGGGATCGCGCAACACAACTATTGGCCGGAAACCGTCTGGATAACAGCCTGGTGTGCGAATGCGAGGCAGTGACTGCCGGCGAAGTGCGCTATGCGATTGAATCGCTATCGGTCAATAACCTACTGGATTTACGTCGTCGTACCCGTGTTGGCATGGGGACCTGTCAGGGTGAACTCTGTGCCTGCCGGGCCGCGGGTTTACTCAGCCGCTTTAAAGTGACCACGCCGCAGCAATCCCGTGAACAGCTGGTGCAATTTCTTAATGAGCGTTGGAAAGGTGTGCGCCCGATAGCTTGGGGTGATGCTTTGCGGGAGAGTGAATTTACGCATTGGGTCTATCAAGGGCTGTGTGGTCTGGATGACACCCCGTCTGCGGCCAACGTTCAGGAGAAACACGATGAAATTTGATGTCATTATCATCGGTGGTGGCTTGGCTGGTCTGGCGTGCGGTATCCGCCTGGCTGAGCAAGGCAAATATTGTGCGATTGTCAGCGCCGGGCAAAATGCGCTGCACTTTTCCTCCGGCTCTTTGGATCTATTGGCAAAACTACCGGATGGGCAGGCAGTCAGCCAGCCGTTATCCGCACTTGCGACCTTGGCTGAATTAGCGCCTGAACACCCCTATAGCAAGATGGGGCAAGTGGCACAAGTGGGTGAATTAGCACAAGAAGCTGAATCCCTGTTACAGCGGTGCGGCCTGAAATTGGTGGGCAGCGCGGCGAAGAACCATCTGCGGCTTACGCCGTTGGGCAGTTGCCGACCAACCTGGCTCAGCCCGGCGGATATCCCGGTTGCGCCATTGGAAGGCCCGCTGCCGTGGCAAAAAGTCGCGGTAATTGGTATTGAAGGTTTCCTCGATTTCCAACCACAAATGGTTGCCAGCGCCTTACAAGAGCAGGGTGTTGATGCGACGCCAGATTATCTGCATTTACCGGCGCTTGATCGTCTGCGGGATAACCCTAGCGAATTTCGTGCGGTCAATATTGCTCGTGTGCTGGATTTACCAGAAAACCTGCAACCGCTGGCGGATGAGTTATCCCGTCTGTCATCAGCAGCAGAAATGATTTTACTGCCAGCTTGTATCGGGCTGGATGTGTCTGCGCCACTGGAAGCATTGCGAGCCGCGGTCGGGAAACCCATTCAACTGCTGCCGACGCTACCACCGTCGTTACTTGGTATGCGATTACATCAGGCTCTGCGCCATCGCTTCCAGCAATTGGGGGGCATTATCATGCCCGGTGATGCGGTATTACGTGCTGAGCTGGTGGGGGACCGGATTACCGGGCTTTATAGCCGTAACCATGGCGATATTCCGTTGCGTGCCGCCCAGATGGTGCTGGCCAGCGGTAGCTTCTTCAGCAATGGGTTAGTGGCCACTTTTGAGCATGTTTACGAACCGATACTGGATCTGGATATTTTATCGCTACCGAACCGTGCCGACTGGAGCCGCAGCAATATGTTTGCGCCCCAGCCTTATCTGCAATTTGGGGTTAACACTGATAACCGGTTACGGGCGCTACGTGGGGGTATTGCACTGGATAATCTACATGTTATCGGTGCGGTACTGGGGGGATACGATCCGTTGCAACAAGGCTGTGGCGCAGGGGTTTCACTAACCAGCGCACTGTTTGTTGCAGAGCAGATTGTCAACGCAATGGAGGTGACATTATGACGTGGTTACCGCAGAACGGAGACAGCAACACTTTTTCTCAGAATCAACATTTGCCGCAGGATAAACACTTGGCACGGGATAACAGTTTTGAAAGTTGTATTAAGTGCACGGTTTGCACCACTTATTGCCCGGTCGCCAAGGTTAACCCGCTTTATCCGGGGCCGAAGCAGGCTGGCCCTGATGGTGAGCGATTACGTTTGAAAGATCCGGCACTGTATGACGATGCATTGAAATATTGCACGAACTGTAAACGTTGCGAAGTGGCATGCCCGTCCGATGTTAAAATCGGCGACATCATCCAACGTGCGAAAGCCAGTTACAGCAGCAATAAACCCAAACTGCGCGATGCGATCCTCAGTCATACCGATATCATGGGCACCCTCTCAACACCGTTTGCACCGGTAGTGAATGCGGTCACCGGTTTGAAACCGGTGCGTGCCTTGTTGGATAAAGCACTGAAAATTGATCATCGGCGTGAATTACCAAAATACTCGTTTGGTACCTTTCGCCGCTGGTATCGTAAACAGGCTGAAAAACAGCAGCAATATAGCGAACAAGTGGCATTTTTCCATGGTTGCTTCGTAAATTACAATCATCCCCAGTTAGGTAAAGATTTAGTCAGTGTATTCAATGCGATGAACATTGGCGTTCAATTACTTAAACGGGAAAAATGCTGTGGCGTACCACTGATTGCTAATGGATTTATTGAGCAGGCGAAAAAACAGGCACGGGTGAATCTGGAATCACTGACTGATGCGGTTATCGGGCGGGATATCCCGGTAGTGGCAACTTCATCAAGTTGCACCTTTACCTTGCGTGATGAGTATCCACACTTGTTAGATGTTGATACTGCCCCCGTGCGCGACAAAGTGGAGTTGGCGACACGCTATCTCTACCGCTTATTGGATCAGGGCCGCGACTTACCGTTGAAAGCGCTGTTCTCGGCAAACAATACGCCGTTGCGTATTGCCTATCACACACCTTGCCATATGGAGAAAATGGGCTGGACGGCCTATACCCTGGCTTTGCTACAGCGTATCCCTGGTATTGAGCTGGTGGTATTGGATTCGCAGTGTTGCGGGATTGCCGGAACTTATGGTTTTAAATCAGAGAACTACGCAACATCGCAAGGGATTGGTGCCTCACTGTTCCAGCAAATCGAGGAGAGTGGGGTTGATTTGGTGATTACCGATTGCGAAACCTGTAAGTGGCAGATTGAAATGTCGACCAGCAAAAAATGCGAACATCCCATCACTTTATTGGCACAGGCTTTAGCTTAATTTTGGAATAGGATAATGCAGGCAGAGCGCTGATGAGCCGCGCTCTGTTAAGGAATACTATTTTAGCTTGAGCGTGCTAATAATCGATTCGGCTTCAGTCTGAGCTTGCTGCTGATTATCTGCGGGCAGCGTAATTTGTATTGTCATCAAATGGTTATCGACTTTACCCATCAACACGGACGAATAGGCTTTCTGGCCGCCACTGGTAATAATGCTATCTAACTGCTGGAACGGTTGTCCGTCAATTTTAATGGCTTTATTGGTGACGACTTGCAGGTTAGCATCACGGGCGCGTTGCTGGTCTGCTAAACGCGTTGTCAGCACTTCCAGTTCTTCATTGGTGTTATCACCTAAAATCACGATAACTGCTTTATCGCCGGTTTTATTGGCGTAAACGTGCATGTTATTCGCTTGATTGCCCATCTTTCCGCTTTGATCAGACAAGTCTGCCGGCAAGCTGAAGGCCACTTTGCCTTCCAGCAGGCTGACCGGTTGGCCCACGTTACTATTGCTGTTGCCATCACAAGCACTTAATCCTGCAACCAACAGACCGACAGCAAGAAATTTGGTTATTTTATGCATGGGAATCCCTTTATTGATGATTAATATCCCCTTGTTACTTGAACTTACAGGGGGTTAGTGACACCCCTGCAACGCCAACTAATCTGGGTATAGCCTTATCGCACCTTATTCAGACGCTAAAAGCAATCTATTGTTCAGTGGCAGTAGCCTGCTTTAGTGCTTGCTGTTCGGTTTGTCGGGCAAAATATTTCAGCAATACATTGAGCATCACGCCATAGGCGGGTAGGAAGAACAACATGCAGATCAGTAGCTTAAAGCTATAATCCACTAAAGCGATTTCTACCCAGTTTGCAGCCATAAATGGGTCAGTACTGCGATAGAACGCAATAAAGAAGAACGCCATGGTGTCACTGATATTGCCAAAGAACATGGCAGCAGTAGGGGCAACCCACCAGGCACTGCGCTGACGCAGGCGGTTAAATACCTGAACATCCAGAATCTGGCCGAGTACATAGGCCATAAAGCTGGCAATCGCGATACGGGCTACCACCAAATTAAAGCTGGTTAATGCCGGTAACCCCTGCCAACTCCCCTGATAAAACAGGGCTGAAATCAGATATGAAATCAGCAACGCTGGCACCATAACCGACAGAATGATCCGGCGCGCCAAAGGAGCACCAAAAATCCGCACAGTCAGGTCAGTGGCAAGGAAGATAAACGGAAAAGTAAAAGCGCCCCAGGTGGTATGAAAACCGAAGATAGCGATCGGTAATTGCACCAGGTAGTTGCTGGAGGTAATGATGACAATATGGAATAGCGACAGCCATACCAAAGCGGTCATCCGCTGTTGGGCAGTAAACGAAAACATAAATGTGACCTTTTTGGTTATTGGGGTGAGGGAACCCAAACAGAATGTGCCGCAATTTCTGCGACGCGGCGGCATAATACGCGTTTGCGCAACGAATGCAATGGCTAATTTTAACGCAAACGTTAGCGTCGCTTGCGCCTAAAAATCGACGGGGTAAACTATCCGCCTTCGCACACAGGCTTATATTTTATCTTTATACTGCTAGCAAACCCATAACGACCAACAAGAGACTCACCATGACCGATATTTTTGCCAATCCAGACAAAACACTTGATGCACTGGGCCTGCGCTGCCCTGAGCCGGTGATGATGGTGCGAAAAACGGTCCGGCACATGGAAGATGGCCAAACTCTACTGATTATTGCTGACGACCCTGCCACCACCCGCGATATTCCTGGTTTTTGCCGTTTTATGGACCATCAGTTGTTGGCACAAGATACCGGGCAGACGCCGTATCGGTATTTGGTCAAGAAAGGGGCAAAAGCGCAGTAACACCCGCCTCTGCCCCAATTATCAGAACCGATGCTTGATTCAAACATCCCGCTTGCGCAGTAGCCGTAACGCATTGGCTGTTACTAAGGCGGTAGCACCGGAATCTGCTAATACTGCCAACCAGAGACCGGTTAACCCCAGTAGTGTGGTAACCAGGAAGATTCCCTTTAGGCCCAGTGCGATAGTAATGTTCTGGCGGATATTGGCGTTGGCCGCCCGTGATAACAGAATAATTTCTGCTAATCCGGTTAACCGGTTGTGGGTCAACGCGGCATCGGCTGTTTCCAATGCCACATCGGTGCCACTGCCCATGGCAATACCAATACTGGCTGCTTTCATCGCCGGAGCATCATTGATGCCATCACCGACCATCACCGTAGGTTGTGCCGCATTCAATGCCATAACCGCTTGCACTTTATCGGCGGGCAGTAATCCGGCGCGGTAATCAATCCCCAATTCACCGGCAATTGCCGCTGCGGCTCGTGGATTATCGCCAGTGAGCATCACCCCCTGAATACCTAACTTCTTCAGCGCATCAATGGCTTGTCTGGCATCAGTTCGTAACGTGTCACGTAATGCCAATAAACCAATTAGCGTTTCATCTTCCAGCACGGCGACGGCTGTTTTACCGCTGCTTTCCAACTGGTCGAGCTGTGTTTGCCACTCAGCAGTCAATAACTGTGGGGGCAACTTACTGGGGGCGCTGACGCGCACCGTCAGACCATTAACCACACCTTCAACGCCCACCCCCGCCAGAGCTCGACGCTCACTCGCCAGTGGCAATATTGGGGTGTTTTGCTGTGCGCGTTGCATAATAGCGATCGCTAACGGATGGTGGGAACCAGCTTCAACGGCGGCGGCCAATGCTAACAGGCGGGTTTCACTCACACCGGATATAGGCAGAATATCGGTAACTTTAGGTTTGCCCTCGGTCAGGGTGCCGGTTTTGTCAAAGGCAACCGTTTGAATTCGGCCCAACTGCTCCAGTGCTGCTCCCCCTTTGATCAATGCACCACGGCGGGTTGCCGCCGCTAATGCAGATGTAATTGCCGCAGGTGTGGAGATAACCAACGCACATGGGCAACCTATCAGTAATAGTGTCAGGCCGCGGTACAGCCAGGTTTCCCAAGGTTCGGCGAAAGCCAAAGGCGGTACTAACATGACCAGCGCTGAAAGCAGCATGATCGCTGGCGTATAAATACGACTGAAGCGGTCAATGAAACGCTCAATGGGTGCACGGCGTTCTTCTGCTAATTCAATTAGTTGCAGAATACGGTCAATAGCATTATTGCCCGGTTCTGAGATAACTCGCATTTCAGTGGCGCGATCGACCGATAAGCTCCCGGCCGCAACTTTTTCGCCTTGCTGACGCTCAACAGGGATAGATTCTCCGGTGAGGGCGCTTTCATCGAAACTGGCAAAAGGGGTCATTAATTCGGCATCTGCGGGTAAGCGGCCACCGGGCGAGATTTCGATGATATCGCCGGGGCGCAAACTGGCGACAGGAACCTGCCTACGCTCACCGTCTTTTAACAACAGTGCCTCTTCTGGCACCAGTGCCATCAGGGCAGTTACCCCACGGCGTGCACGGTTTGCGGCATAAGATTCGAGCAGTTCGCCGACCATAAACAGCAGTAATACCATGGCCGCTTCAGCGGTTGCGCCAATAAACATCGCCCCGATAGCTGCCACGCTCATCAAGGTTTCAATGGCGAAGGGAGTCCCAGAGCGGATAAGCTTCCAGGCTTTGGCGGTGATCGGGATCAGCCCGACAATGGTGGTTGCAGTGAAGGCAAACTCACTTAGTTCAAGGCTGAATAACGAGATCCCCCAACTGATAAGCATCAGTGTGGTTAATAATGCGATAGGTAAGTATTCGCGCAGGCGTGATTCTGGCGCGGCGGCTTTACTTCCTGCGCTTGATTGGGTATCGACCAGAGTGAATCCAGCCTGAGTGACTGCATTCACGACTTGAGGGCGAATATCTGTGCGTGCATCAACCACTAATTTTTCTGTGGCAAAGAGGACTTTTACATTTTCAATCCCGACCAGATTACTGACGGCATTTTCAATTTTTCGGGCACAGCTTGGGCAGTCCATCCCTTTGACCTGCCAACTGAAGCGCTGGCTATCTGAAGGTACCGCTGGCGCGAGTATGTCACTTTCGTCATCACCCTCATCACTTTGGCCCTGACTACAGCAACCCCCATCATTATGTGAGTGTTCACTCACTGAGTCTGGGCTGTCATTGCTGGCACTGGTTGTTTTCTGGCTGCTGCAACCGGTTTGTTGTTTGGCATGAGTGTGACCACAGCCACAGTTGTTGTGTGTATCCGTTGGATGCTGATGTTCAGAATGTGAATGCATGGTGCCTCCTGGAAAGCATGTAACAGGTATTGCAGCACTCTACACCTTGGAGTCAACTCCAGAGTCAAGAGGGAAATGAGAGTAATTGCTAAATGGGATTTTTGCTACATGGCAGGGTATGACTAAAGTGAGCGTATCCAGCGCATTGAAATGCGTGCCCCTTTGGTGGAGCACGCAGCTCAAACGGCTAAAAACGTATTGCGGTACTGATTTAATTACAAATACAGCGACCGGACAATCAGGAAATGCCCGACAAAGTAGCAGCCAGCGACAATTGCATCTGAAGCCCGGAATGAAAAACGATAGCGATTCAGTAGCCAAATGCTATGCGAAACCAGCAGTAACACCGTACCCGCCAGCAGAGAGAAGCTTAAATCTGTACTGCGGGCAAAGTATTGCTCGCCCGCCATCCAGACCATCAGTAACGTCATGCCAACGAAAGCGATCACTGGCCAGCGCATATCTTCCAGCCGTGTCCAGATAGTGGCTATCAGTAATGCGCCAATCACGATCAAAACCAACGGAAGAGGCCAGAACAGCGTGAATGTCATCTGGCTGGCAAAACTGATGGTATAGAGTAAATGGGAAAGGAAGAATGCGCCCAGAGCATAAAGTAAGCGCTCACTGGGTAGCAGTAATAATGCATCAGCTACCAGAGTCGCAAGTAAGCCCAAGACAATGAGATAGCCGACAGGACCAAGAATAGGTGCTTGCCAGGCAAGTAACAGTAAAAGTAACAGGGTGACAGGTTTGAATACCCAACGCTGCCAGCGTGGGCCTCGGTAAGTTGCATCAACAAACAACCAACCAGAAAAAAATACGGCAAGGAATGGCCAGCTCATTATTTATCCTTTTTTCTATGCAGGTTTCAGTGAAAGTACCTGTGTTGTAATGATAATCCGTAATGCTAATGACTCCGAGTATACATTCATCAAGTGTAAGGGATGGAAGCCAAGAGCGATAGCGACGCTATTGTGATTTGCATGATTTGTGCCACTTAATGCGTAACAGTCCGCATAATCAGATTTAGCGGCACCATCCGCCAGCGGAGATCTTGGTGTTGTTTGGTCCACATGTTATGTTAAGGCCAATTTCCTTTCGCTAAATCAAGGGATAGAGGCAGTAGCGCCATGGCCAATGAACAATTGCTTTATCGTATTCAATTTATAAATAACGGTAAGAATTATCAGCTCTATGTCCGTGAGGTAGGCCCGAGTAACTTGTTTGGGTTTATTGAAATTGCTGATTTTGTCTTTGATAGTCAATCAACATTGCTGGTGGACCCTTCAACTGAAAAACTGAAAACAGAATTTTCAGGTGTTAACCGCAGCTATATTCCTCTTCATTCGGTGATTCGTATCGATGCCGTAACGGAAAAGGGCAGCGCTCGGATCTCTGAATTGGGCAGTAATGTGATGAGTTTCCCCTATCTGCCGGGCAATAAGTCCTGATGGATAGTGTATGAATAAACCTCCGTTATTATTGATTGCTGTGGTGGTACTGATAGCCGTATTGGCGACCCGTCAGTATTGGCAAAAAAAACGGCAGGATACAGAAAATGACCGAGCGCTGGTGCGCAATTTACACGTTGAAGTCATTAATAAACGAGAAGTATTAGCGCCCAATCGTCGCTCACGGCAGCGCGAAGAAATTGTTGCAGAAGAAAAACGCTATGAAGTTACTTTCCAGCCGCTTATCAGTAGTATTGAGGTGAAAAGTAACCGTGAAATCAAAATGATACTGCCACAGCAGGCGTACAATACTATTGTACAAGGCGCACAGGGAACGTTACGTTTACAAGGCTCCCGCTATATTGGTTTTACCCCGACGTCAGTCCCCGACTAAATCTGTCGCCAAATAAGTCAGCCTGCAATCAACAATTTGCCGCTACAACCAAGGTATATCCAATAGACTTGAAGTTGCAGGCGGCAGATAAGTTTATTTTTTAGGCAGTGATGGTTGCTTCTTTTGCCAGGCCAGTAATTCAAAGACACCGAACACAAAGATTTTAAGTTGCTGTAAGCCACTGATCGGTTGATCTTTAGGTTGTGTGGATTTGAGTAGAACCAGTTGCAAACCATGCATCAAAACCATAAATATCATGGCGACATTAATAAAGTATCTCAATGGTTTAGGGAAGGGTTGGAACAGGTTTAGCAGTAAGAAAAACCATACCCCTAACATCAATAACCGGCCGAGATTAATCCACATGGTGTTGCTCCAGTTCTTCCGCTGATACAGCGTGTTGGTGAGTCTGTTCATTACGAATATAGAGACGATAGGCCACTTGACCGGCAATTTTCTCGCGATGTAACTGCCAACTGCCGGGAACATCCGCAGCGGCACTTTCAGCCTCTGCTTCAACGTAAATCCAAGCCTGTTCTGCCAGCCAGTTATATTGCTCCAGCAGTGTGATGGTTTCAGCTAACAAGCCTTTACGGAAAGGGGGATCAAGGAATACCAGATCAAAAGGCTGCCCCGGTTGAGCCAGCCACTGCAAAGAATTGGTATTCACTACTTGACCATTCTTGGCACTCAATAATGCCAGATTGCTGCCAAGTTGCTTGGCGACATGCCGATCGGCTTCTAATAATATGGCTGCACCGGCATAACGGGATAGCGCTTCCAGCCCCAATGCGCCGCTGCCCGCAAAGCAATCCAGACACCGGGCACCCTGAATCATCGGTGCCAGCCAGTTAAACAGTGTCTCTCTGACCCGGTCAGTGGTTGGGCGTAGCCCTGGGCTATCAGGCACGGGCAATTTACGGCCTCGCCATTTGCCACCAATGATGCGGATCTGCCCCGCTGCCTGATGTGCTGCCGGTTTTGCGCTAGGCCGTTGGGTTGTCGATCGTGTTGTAGGTCGTTTTGCCATAGATTGCTTTGCTTGAAAGTTGAGCCAGTATTGCAGCGCTGAATAAAAGAGTTAATCGCTATTCTACCTACGACTGCTGTGTGGGGGAAACGTTAAACCTTTGTTGACTGAATTCACAATAGAAACCAGCATCGTGCGCGTGTTGCTGTTCAGGGGAAAGTGATAGACTTGCAAACTATTATCTTATTTATGCAAACCCGAAGTCATAAGGGTAAAGCCATGATTAAACCGCGAGGAGTGTAGTCGCAAATGGCAAAAGAAAAAAAACGTGGTTTTTTTTCCTGGCTGGGCCTTGGCCGTCAGAATGAAGAACAACCAACAGAGCCATTGGCTACTGAAAAAGAAGGTGTTGCTGAGCATGCTGAAGAGCAAGCCATCAGTGAGAAACAGATTGAGATAGTATCTGAGCATCCGCCTGTTGAGCTAGAAGAGCATGTCACTGCCGCACCGGGTGAATGGGATAGCGCCGTTGTCAGTGAAGCCGCGGCTGAAATTCTGCCTGAGCTGGATGTAGACCCTACAGCGCAAGGAGTTGAGGAACCGATAGATTTCTCTTCTGATCCTCAGTATTTACAACATCATTTCTCACAACATGAGAATGAAGACGATAATGTTGCTCAATGGGATGAAGGCACCGTCAGTGCGCCAGAACTGCCATTGACAGAAGATAACCTGGTTCTCGATGTCTCTGCGCCACAAGCTATTGTGGAAGAACCGTGGGTCGAGGTTAGCGGCGAAACAGCAGTAATTGAAGAAGAATTTGAGTCACAAACAGAGCTTGAAGCGGTAAACGAAATTGTGCCGGTAGCGGTTCAGGAACAAGAACGCCCAACCAAAGAAGGTTTTTTTGCTCGTTTAAAACGCAGCTTACTTAAAACCAAGCAGAATCTTGGCTCCGGTTTTATGGGGCTGTTCAGTGGTAAGAAAATCGACGACGATCTGTTTGAAGAATTAGAAGAACAGCTCCTGATCGCCGACGTTGGCGTCGAAACTACCCGTAAAATTATTACCTCTCTAACCGAACATGCCAGTCGTAAGCAGCTAAAAGATGCCGAAGCGTTATATGGCAAGCTTAAAGAGGAAATGTCTGAAATTCTGTCTAAAGTAGACAAGCCATTGGATGTCAGTGGCAAAAATCCCTTTGTTATCCTAATGGTTGGCGTTAATGGTGTGGGGAAAACTACCACCATCGGGAAACTGGCACGCCAATTCCAGGCTGAAGGTAAATCTGTCATGCTGGCGGCGGGTGATACTTTCCGCGCGGCTGCGGTAGAACAACTGCAAGTTTGGGGGGATCGTAACAAGATTGCCGTGGTGGCACAGCATACCGGTGCAGACTCTGCTTCGGTGATTTTCGATGCTATTCAGGCAGCGAAAGCCCGAGGTATTGATGTGCTGCTGGCGGACACTGCCGGGCGTTTACAAAATAAAGCCCACCTGATGGAAGAGTTGAAGAAGATTGTCCGAGTGATGAAAAAGCTGGACGGCGACGCCCCCCATGAGGTTATGCTGACGTTAGATGCCAGTACCGGACAAAATGCGGTGAGTCAGGCGAAACTGTTTAATGAAGCAGTCGGTCTGACCGGAATTACCCTGACTAAACTGGATGGTACCGCCAAGGGCGGGGTGATTTTTGCCATCGCAGATCAGTTCGGAATCCCAATCCGTTATATCGGTGTTGGGGAAGGTATAGAAGATTTGCGGCCATTTAAGGCTGACGATTTTATTGAGGCTCTTTTTGCCCGAGAGGACTAATACGGATGATTCGCTTTGAACAGGTCAGTAAAGCTTATCTGGGCGGACGACAGGCGCTCCAAGGGGTCGATTTTCATCTGCGCCCAGCGGAAATGGCGTTTCTGACCGGCCATTCCGGTGCAGGGAAAAGCACCCTGCTGAAACTGATTTGTGGTATCGAGCGCCCCAGTGCCGGTCATATATGGTTTGGTGGTCACGATATCAGTCGCTTGAAAAACCGAGAAGTACCTTTCCTGCGTCGCCAGATCGGGATGATCTTCCAGGATCATCACCTGTTGTTGGACAGAACGGTATATGACAATGTCGCTATGCCATTGATTATTGCTGGTGCCAGCACTGAAGATATTCGCCGCAGAGTATCCGCAGCTCTGGATAAAGTAGGGTTGTTGGATAAGGCGAAAAACTTCCCAATTCAACTTTCCGGCGGTGAGCAACAGCGTGTAGGCATTGCTCGGGCGGTAGTGAATAAACCGGCAGTATTACTGGCTGATGAACCGACGGGTAACCTGGACGATGCATTATCCGAAGGTATTTTGCGTTTGTTTGAAGAATTTAACCGTGTGGGCGTTACCGTGTTGATGGCAACCCACGATACGTCGTTGATTGCCCGGCGGCGCTACCCGATTCTGACATTGAGTCAGGGGCGGATGTTAGGAGCGCATCATGGCGAATAACGCACAGAAAGCAAAAACCAAAGCGCTAAAAGGCGGTTGGCGTGAACAGTGGCGCTATTCGTGGGTTAATGCCATTGCCGATATGATGCGCCAACCACTGGCGACACTGTTAACGGTGATGGTGATTGCCATTTCGTTAACACTGCCAAGCGTATGCTATATCGTGTGGAAGAACGTCAGTCAGGCGGCAGATCAATGGTATCCAACCCCACAACTGACGGTCTATTTAGATAAAGCACTGGACGATAACGCAGCTGAGAACGTGGTGACTACGTTGAAAGCGGAAGCAGGTGTGGAGAAGGTTAATTATCTGTCGCGGGAAGAAGCGATGGGTGAGTTCCGCAACTGGTCCGGTTTTGGTGGAGCGCTGGATATGCTGGAAGAAAATCCGCTGCCCGCGGTTGCCATCATCACCCCTAAATTGGATTTCCAAAGCTCAGGGACGCTGGATACCCTGCGTGATCGGGTTAGTAAGGTGGAAGGGGTGGCTGAAGTCCGCATGGATGATAGCTGGTTTGCCCGTTTGGCCGCGCTGACAGGCCTGGTCGGGCAGGTCGCGGCCATGATTGGTGTTTTGATGGTGGTTGCCGTGTTCCTGGTAATTGGTAACAGTGTGCGTCTGAGTATCTTTAGCCGCCGCGATACTATCAATGTTATGAAGTTGATTGGTGCAACGGATGGGTTCATTCTGCGACCGTTCCTGAACGGCGGGGCAATGCTGGGATTTGGTGGTGCGGTGTTATCTCTGATCCTATCAGAAGGGCTGGTATGGAAGCTTGGCTCGGTGGTTACGCAGGTGGCAGCGGTGTTCGGTACCCAATTTACCTTACATGGCTTGAGCTGGGATGAGTGCCTGTTGCTGGTATTGATCTCTGCCATGATCGGCTGGATTGCAGCGTGGCTGGCAACGGTCCAACATTTACGTCGATTTACACCGCAGTAAAGAATGTTTGTTATACTCTTTCCCTGCGGTGTTGAACTAAAGCAGGGAAAGAGGTGTTTGCTGTAGTGAATTCCATCTACACTTCCTGATCCGCTTGACCGGTTATCTGCTAAGATCCAGAGTCAAAAAGTGTGATCTGGTATGAACTTTTACGGCAATAACCAGTCCAACAACACAGTGAAATGATAATGTGCCCAGCGCTTGAATCTGTTTAAGCAGATGCTAAAATATCTGCGCTGAGACAAAACTGCACTAAACATGCAATGAGAGGGTTTTGAATGACCAAAGAAATGCAAACTTTAGCCTTAGTACCCCAAGGTAGTCTGGAAGCCTATATTCGGGCCGCCAACGCCTATCCGATGCTGACCGCAGAGGAAGAACGGGAGCTGGCTGAACGGCTGCATTACCAGGGCGATCTGGGAGCGGCTAAACAGCTTATCCTGTCTCACCTGCGCTTTGTCGCTCATGTTGCCCGCAACTATTCCGGGTATGGTTTGCCGCAGGCTGACCTTATTCAGGAAGGTAATATTGGCTTGATGAAAGCAGTTCGCCGTTTTAACCCTGAAGTCGGGGTACGTCTGGTGTCCTTTGCGGTACATTGGATCAAAGCAGAAATTCACGAATATGTTCTGCGTAACTGGCGAATTGTCAAAGTCGCAACCACTAAAGCTCAGCGTAAATTGTTCTTCAACCTGCGTAAAACCAAGCAGCGTCTGGGTTGGTTTAATCAGGATGAAGTCGAGCTGGTTGCCAAAGAACTGGGTGTGACCAGTAAAGATGTTCGCGAGATGGAATCACGCATGTCCGCACAGGATATGACATTTGATCCATCTCCAGATGACGAAGCACGTGATGGCCAATCTATGGCGCCGGTCCTGTATTTACAGGATAAAACCTCTGATTTTGCTGATGGCATTGAAGAGGATAACTGGGATAACCATGCGGCAGATAAACTGTCTTATGCGTTGGAAGGATTGGACGAGCGGAGCCAGCATATTATTCGCGCCCGTTGGTTGGACGATGACAACAAGTCAACGTTGCAGGAGCTGGCCGATCAGTACGGTGTATCTGCTGAACGTGTGCGTCAGCTTGAAAAGAACGCGATGAAAAAATTACGCATGGCGATTGAAGCCTAATACATATACCCAAAACCATTAGCATTGCAGTTAAACACTACTGCGATGTTAGCTATAAACGGGATATGGCGTAACATGAAGGGCGATATTATTTATTAATGTCGCCCTTTTGCTTTTTTGGCACTCTCCATCAACAAAATTTATTTAGCAAAACCCGTTTTATCTAGCAAAATCAAATGAGCTGAGATCGCTATTTTATTGATACTGGCTATTTGTGCCAGCCTTGTGTGCCACGGCTAAAACCACAGGCGTGCATAAAACCATCCATCGCCTCATGTTGTTCGGCTATAACCTGCTCATCCTTAAGTTGCCAGTGCTGTACTGTCGGTAACTGACGCTGCGTTTCTTCAATCAAATATAATCCCACGCCACGGCGACGAGTCACCTCTCTGACATACAAATCCTGAAACTCAGCCTGCTGACCATTCACCGTGATTTTGACTGCACCTAATAGACGCTCGTTAAAACGCGCGCCAAACAGCGGCTTACCATCGTTAATCCACTGCTGCCAGAGCGTTGGCTGTTGTTCAGGCCAGATCTTCGCTAAATCGATAAGATCCTGATGAGTAAGGGTTGTTAATCGTTCAATAGTCAGTTTCATCGTCGAGAGACCACAAAAAAGTAAGGGTAATGGGGCTGTGGTTTATTGTACTAGATCACAGACCAGAGCGTTGTGTAAGTTTTTCTGTACGTTCACGGCGGAAAATGTTTTTTCGCTACTGCATTTTCCGAGTTTTACCGGAGTAAAAGATCACATAACCAGCACAACCCACTATCATTTGAGTAAAACCCATTCAATTTAATCCTAATTTTATGCTGTTTACACCGCTTGTTTCTGCTTGTCTTAGTTGATTTACAGCATAAAACTCCTGTTTAATGACATGAAAAATAAAGTCTTATTAGAAAAATCTATTACTTTTGAGACTAAATCATTATTACTTATGAATAAAACGTTACATTCGATAAAACGTTAAGACCGACACAACAAGCACGTTCACAATGACAGATGGGGAATTCGCGGATGAAATTAACAAAAGGTAAAGTGTTGCTGGCTGGGTGTATAGCAATGGTGATGAGCCACTCTGTACTGGCTAAAGACATTAAAGTCGCCATTGTTGGCGCGATGTCAGGCCCGGTTGCCCAATATGGTGACATGGAATTTACCGGCGCACGTCAGGCTATTGCTGATATCAATGCCAAAGGTGGAATCAAAGGCGATAAACTGGTTGGCGTGGAATACGATGATGCCTGCGACCCGAAACAAGCTGTCGCCGTTGCCAACAAAGTCATTAACGACGGTATTCGTTATGTTATCGGCCATCTGTGCTCTTCTTCAACTCAGCCTGCCTCAGACATTTATGAAGATGAAGGCGTGATTATGATCACTCCTGCTGCAACCAATGCCGATCTGACCACGCGTGGTTACAAAATGATCATGCGCACCACCGGTTTGGATTCTGATCAAGGCCCAACCGCTGCCAAATATATCATTGAGACTATTAAGCCTAAACGTATTGCAGTGGTACATGATAAGCAGCAGTACGGTGAAGGCTTGGCGCGTTCTGTACGTGACAGCTTGAAAAAGCAAGGTACCGAAGTGGTGCTGTTTGAAGGCGTGACCGCGGGTGATAAAGATTTCTCTACGTTGGTGGCTCGTCTGAAGAAAGAGAATGTCGATTTCGTCTACTTTGGTGGTTACTACCCAGAGATGGGTCAGATCCTGCGTCAGGCGAAGCAAGCAGGTCTGACAGCTCGCTTTATGGGGCCAGAGGGTGTTGGTAACTCCTCACTATCTAATATCGCTGGTGACGCTTCTGAAGGCATGCTGGTGACATTACCGAAACGTTATGATCAGGTGCCAACTAACCAGCCTATTGTTGATGCGCTGAAAGCGAAGAAACTTGACCCAACCGGTCCGTTTGTTTGGACAACCTATGCTGCATTGCAATCGCTAACCACGGCAATGGAACGTAGCGGCAGCCAAGAGCCGGCTGATTTGGTCAAAGATCTGAAAACTGGTAAGCCGGTTGAAACAGTGATGGGGCCATTGAGTTGGGATGAAAAAGGCGATTTGAAAGGGTTTGAATTCGGTATTTTTGAATGGCACGCAGATGGTTCTTCAACTGCGGTCAAATAACAATAATATTAGAATCATCAAGTTGTAGGGTTGCTCCCGCAGCAACCCGGCCCCTTTTACCAACTGCATCCCCCCATGTTTCGGGGGGATTTTCCTCTCTGCACACAGTAGATTTGGCGCAGTTGGCTAGGGCAGCCAGGCAAGTGAATCAAAGGGTTAGGGTATGTCAGAGCAGTTTCTTTATTTTCTGCAACAGATGTTCAACGGTGTTACGTTGGGCAGCACGTATGCGCTGATCGCCATTGGTTATACCATGGTGTACGGCATTATCGGCATGATCAACTTTGCTCACGGCGAAGTGTATATGATCGGCAGCTACGTTTCGTTTATCGTGATCGCCGCATTGATGATGATGGGGATCGACGCTAGCTGGTTATTGATCGGCTCTGCTTTTCTCGTCTCTATCGTGATCGCCAGTGCTTATGGCTGGAGTATTGAACGGGTGGCCTATAAGCCGGTTCGTAGCTCCAAGCGTTTGATTGCACTGATCTCGGCGATTGGGATGTCAATCTTCCTGCAAAACTACGTCAGCTTGACGCAAGGCTCACGGGATTTAGCACTACCGAGTTTGGTTACCGGGCAATGGACTTTGGCAGAAACCAATGGGTTTGCCGCGACCATAAGCACCATGCAACTGACCATCTGGGTAGTTACTTTCTTGGCGATGCTGGCATTAACCTTATTTATCCGCTATTCCCGTATGGGGCGTGCCTGCCGTGCCTGTGCTGAAGACTTAAAAATGGCGAGCCTGCTGGGTATTAATACTGACCGGGTTATCTCGCTGACCTTTGTTATCGGGGCATTGATGGCCGCCGTGGCAGGGGTATTACTTGGCCAGTTCTATGGGGTTATCAACCCATATATTGGTTTTATGGCCGGTATGAAAGCCTTCACCGCAGCCGTATTAGGTGGCATTGGTAGTATTCCTGGCGCGATGATCGGTGGCTTGATTCTGGGTGTGGCTGAAGCATTAACTTCTGCTTATCTAAGCACTGAATACAAAGATGCAGTTTCATTCGCATTGCTGATTGTGGTGCTGCTTGTTATGCCTACTGGGATCTTAGGCCGTCCAGAGGTTGAAAAAGTATGAAACAACTCAACTTTGTTAATGCCATTATTTCCAGTTTTGTGCTCTTCGTCCTCGCCTCGTTTGTAATGGGTTTGCAGTTGCAGTTAGACGGCACCAAACTCATTGTGCAAGGGGCGGCAGAAGTCCGCTGGCTGTGGATTGGCGCGGGTTGTATCGTGGTGTTTTTCTTCCAACTGGTGCGCCCGTACATCCAGCAAGGTATTAAAAAAGTCTCTGGTCCGGCATGGGTATTGCCTAGTTTTGATGGCACCACCCCCCGTCAAAAACTATTAGCCGCAGCAATTATTATCGCCGCAATCGCCTGGCCGTTCCTGGTCTCCAGAGGTTCAGTGGATATTGCGACCCTGACGTTGATTTATGTCATGTTGGGGTTGGGATTGAACGTTGTCGTGGGGCTGTCTGGCCTGTTGGTACTAGGCTACGGTGGATTCTATGCCATTGGTGCCTATACCTATGCGCTGTTGAATCACTATTACGGTTTAGGTTTTTGGGAGAGTTTACCGCTGGCTGGCATAGTCGCAGCACTGTCTGGCTTCTTGTTGGGCTTCCCGGTATTACGCTTGCGGGGGGATTACCTGGCGATTGTCACTTTGGGTTTCGGTGAAATTGTGCGTATTTTGCTGCTCAATAATACGGAAATCACTGGTGGGCCGAATGGGATTAGCCAAATTCCAAAACCAACACTGTTTGGTTTAGAGTTCAGCCGCACTGCGAAGGATGGCGGTTGGGATACTTTCCACAACTTCTTTGGCCTGACTTATGATCCTAGTGACCGTATCATTTTCTTGTATATGGTGGCGTTGTTATTAGTGATCCTGACCTTGTTTGTGATCAATCGACTGCTGCGTATGCCGCTGGGCCGAGCATGGGAAGCATTGCGTGAAGATGAAATCGCCTGCCGCTCATTGGGCCTTAGCCCAACCAAAATCAAGCTGACTGCATTTACTATCAGTGCCGCGTTTGCTGGTTTTGCCGGTACTTTGTTTGCCGCCCGACAGGGTTTCGTTAGTCCTGAATCCTTCACCTTTGTTGAATCGGCTTTCGTGCTAGCGATTGTGGTGTTAGGTGGCATGGGGTCGCAGTTCGCGGTCATCCTGGCGGCGGTATTGCTGGTGGTTTCGCGGGAATTAATGCGTGACCTCAATGCTTACAGTATGTTGCTGTTAGGTGCATTGATGGTACTGATGATGATTTGGCGTCCACAAGGGTTGCTGCCAATGAAACGGCCACAGCTAAAGCTAAAAGTCGCAGAGATAAAAGCTAAAAAAGGGGAGCAGATATGAATACGCAACCTTTGTTAGCAGTTGAAGGGCTGTCCATGCGTTTTGGTGGGTTACTGGCGGTGAACAATGTGGGTCTGACCCTCAATCAGGGTGAGATTGTCTCGCTGATTGGCCCTAATGGGGCAGGTAAGACCACAATTTTTAACTGCCTAACCGGTTTTTACCGCCCGACCGGCGGCACGATTAAGTTACGTGATCGTCATCTTGAAGGGCTACCCGGCCAGATGATTGCCCGAATGGGGGTGATTCGTACTTTCCAGCATGTGCGTCTGTTCCGTGAAATGACGGTGGTAGAGAACCTGCTGGTGGCTCAGCATCAGCACCTTAAAAGTGGGGTTTTTGCCGGTTTGCTGAAAACCCCCGGTTTTCGGCGAGCAGAGGCCGACGCGTTGGAGCGTGCAGCCACTTGGTTGGAGCGTGTCGGCCTATTAGAGCTGGCAAACCGACAGGCGGGGAATTTGGCCTATGGCCAGCAGCGTCGTCTGGAAATTGCCCGCTGCATGGTGACTCGGCCTGAGCTATTGATGTTAGATGAGCCCGCTGCGGGATTGAACCCCAAAGAGACTGATGAACTGAATCAGTTGATTATGGAGTTACGTGACCAACACCAAGTCTCGGTATTGTTAATCGAACATGATATGAAACTGGTGATGGGAATTTCTGATCGCATTTATGTGGTCAATCAGGGAACGCCGTTAGCACAAGGCACACCCAGCGAAATCCGTAATAACCCAGATGTGATCCGGGCCTATTTGGGCGAATAACTTATTTTTAAGTAAAAGTATTTTTGGGTAAATAAAAAGTGGGCGAGGCATAAACATAACATGTTGTCATTTAATAACGTTTCTGCCCATTACGGCAAAATTCAGGCATTGCATCAGGTTAGCCTGCATATTCAACAAGGTGAGATCGTTACACTGATTGGTGCTAACGGTGCGGGTAAAACCACACTGTTGGGGACATTGTGTGGTGAGCCGCGTGCGACCGAGGGCAGTATTGTTTTTGGTGAGCAGAATATTACGGATTGGCAGACCGCACGCATTATGCGTGAGGCGATTGCGATTGTTCCTGAAGGCCGACGGGTATTTTCCCGAATGACGGTTGAAGAAAATCTGGCGATGGGGGGATTTTTCGCTGATCGTCAGCAATATCAGCAACGTATTGAACGGGTTTACGACTTGTTCCCGCGATTATTTGAACGTCGGGCTCAGCGAGCAGGAACCATGTCTGGTGGCGAGCAACAGATGTTGGCGATAGGCCGTGCCCTGATGAGCCAGCCAAAATTACTGTTACTGGATGAACCTTCATTAGGATTAGCACCGATAATTATTCTGCAAATATTTGATACTATTCAACAATTACGAGAAGAAGGGATGACTATTTTCCTCGTTGAGCAGAATGCGAATCAGGCTTTGAAGTTAGCAGATCGTGGGTATGTACTAGAGAATGGTCGTATTGTTCTGGAAGACACGGGGGCTGCGTTGTTAGCTAATGAAGCCGTGCGTTCAGCTTATCTGGGCGGTTAAATCGTCGTTTTTCATTATCTATGAAGGCCCGTTTCCGGGCCTTAGTTATTAGCTAATCATAAAGCTATCTTCTAGCTGTTCGGCATCATGCCTGTGGTGTAATAGTGAAATTGAGTGTATCGCTATAACTTCCTTTATCGGTTGTCTTGGTATTATAAAGCCGTATGCGTGGTGACCAGCACATCTCACCGTTATTATCATTTCTCAACTGAATAAACTTTTTCTCTTTTGGCAGTAAAAAGTTTTTCGTATTACCTGCTTGGTTTTGAAATTCCACGGTATAACCGATGGTCTTATCACTCTCAGCTTCCTTTAACTGAAAATGTGCAGTGTTTGCTGCTAATCCATTTCGGTTGGTGGCGCTAATCATATAACGCGTCCGTTGAATCCCGGTGGCGCGATAGCGGATACAAAAACGGTTACCTGCTGGATTAATCAATGGCGCGTGTACGCTTTTCCCTTTAGCGCTGCGCCCAATTTTCTCAAGTAATTCATCTAAATCGAAAGACTTCAATTGCCATGTTTTCGCGTCCATACGGAATTTAGGATCAATTTTAAAGGCTTCTGGTGCCACGTTCGCCTGAGGATTAAAGAGTGTGCATTGTTTGCCATTCTGACCAAAGGAAACGCCAGTAGATGACATCAATGAGTGATATTGCCCTTTGTAATGGATCGCACCACCTACAGTTGCACCGATTCTGATATCCTTGAGGACATGTGCGGCAACTTTGAATGAAACATAGTAATACTTCTTGTCAAAGGGTGATGATTTGAGATCACGGTTGAACAGTATTTCCTGAGTATTATCATTCGAATCTGAGGGCGCTTCGCCATTGAGCGAAAGATTAGTGATATCATTAAATTGAATACTGAAATCTCGTGAGCCATCAGCTTTATAGAAATAAAGTGACAGGAGCGCACGCCGGTTAGGTAACCCGATATTTTTCATCTCATCAGTTGGGATATTTAGTAATTTTCCCCAGGCTAATATATGTTTTCCATTTACCATTGTTCCTGATGAGGAATATAAATCTTTCAGCATCGCCCGAAAATAAACCTCCACGCTGTCATCAGCGTTTAGTTTGATTTTGCAATTAGAGTATTGTTGGGTGTAGGGATAAAAATAGAGGTTTGCCATAGCTATAGGCTGAATTATTAGCAATAATAGCCCCATAAGGAATAGTCTGTATTTAACATTCACTTGATTATCTCTCCATGACTATCAGTTATTTATTTCAGCTATTCGTTTCAAATATTAATGTTAGCTGCCCGTGATATTTCCCTGCGGAATTTGGCCCACTGGGCGCTAATGCTGAAATATGTAATATATAGTCGGTACTGGTTTGGCGGGTTCTACCCTGGGTTATGTTGAATGTCTCAGGGATGGCTGATAACACGCGCAGGTTGGCGCGATCCGTGCCCCAGCGCACTTGCGCGGGGGAGAATGCCTGATCTGCTCCCGTCAATACAGTAGAGTGACGAGTCAGTATCAGTGGATTTTTCACCGAAATTCGAAATCCTTCTTGCCTGCGTAGCTTGACGACTACTGGGAGTTCCTTTTGATACAGCAAGTGATTTTCGGGGCTACTTTCCAGTTTTATACTGCTATACCAACCCCCTTGTGGCTTTTCAACCTCGATCCTGGGGTGTGCTGTCACTTCTAATCTGACATCGATATTCCCCAGAGGAATTGAATCTGCCCTTGCCTGTGAGGGGAGTAATAGGGATAGGGCGACGATTTTTATGATATTCATAATGTTCCTTATCTTTACCCTGCGATACATCGCAAGTTGAAGGGCTTATCCTCGATCATTCCTCGTACATCACTGACCGCCAGCTGCCGATGCTGGTCGGGATAGAGATTAAAGTCCTCTATATCCTGTTCCTGGGTTTTCAACTGACGCCACTGTAGGCGGGTGTTACCGGTATTCTCCAACACTATCCCCCCGTCAAGACAGCGGTGTGCCCACTGGGGTTGCGGTGATGCAGCCAGATGCCTGACCAATCCCATATAACTTAACTGCACCCCCAACACGGCAGTATGGCCACCGGTAACTTGCAGGTTATTAACCGGTGCTACTGCGAGTCGATATACCTGCTCTTTATCCGGCGTGCTAAGTGCTTTAAGAAATATTCTCCCACTCTGTTTTGGTCCCAGAGTCAGTTTTGCTGGGAATGCAAACAGTGCGGGATGTCGCTGTTCGCCTACCGAGGTTAGTGATTCTTGTTCTGGCGACTCGCCTGGGTTATTAAGCTGGTACAGTTGAACTGTCACGTACTCAGGGTCTAAACCGTAATTAGTTACTGTCACCACCGTACTTTCCTGCTCTATTTCCAGCACATGTGGCTGAATATCTATGGCACTGAAAACCGAGGGCGGCAGGAGGCTAGCCGCAATGAACAGTAAACGTTTCATTATCTACCTTACCGCTGAGTTGTTTGGTTGACAGGGTGATGGGGGTTCCGGGATATAGATTCAGGCTATCTGTCTTGTCGCCGGAGTTCAGTTGCTCAAATTTGCTATGAACTGTGCCGCTGGAGGTAAGCATGAGATGACCGCCCGGCAAGCATTGATGCTGCC
Organism: Yersinia sp. 1252 StPb PI; assembly: GCF_048593885.1. Lineage (NCBI taxonomy): Bacteria > Pseudomonadati > Pseudomonadota > Gammaproteobacteria > Enterobacterales > Yersiniaceae > Yersinia > Yersinia sp. 1252 StPb PI. Next base: position 54,456 of record NZ_JAZGQE010000009.1, read on the forward strand.
AGTGACGAACCTGTGCAGTTAAAGGGGGCACATGATGAATCAACACACCATAACCAATACTGATGGTCATAGGAGCATGGATTTTGCTTTTGTCCTCATGCTGACCGACCGCTTTGATATCGACTACCGGGTTGATATACAGCCGATACAGCGTTTCCTGCGTCGGAGATTTTAAGGGCAATAGTTTAATATCACGCTTCTGTTTCGGTCCTAAAGTAATCCGGTTGGGGTTAAAAATCATTTCAGGCTGCGAGATATCACTTATCAGTGTTTTCTGTTCAGGATGCACCCCGGGGTTATCTACTCGTTGTAGTGTGATATCCAGATACAGTGGCTTATCACCGCTGTTATAGACCTGGATTGTCCGGTGTTGGTCCAGTGATTCCACTGTGGTACGGGTAGGGATAGCCACTAACTGCGCATAAGTAGCGGTAATCGGCGCCAACAAGAAGGCGAGAGTGAAGAGTAAATAAGCATATTTCATAACAATTCCTGTTGGTATTAATCCAAGTGACAAAGATAAATATGATCGCGTTGCTGGCTCATATTGCAGCGGTAACGGGCTAAGTTGTTTTGAACCTGAATATTTTTCAGCTTGGCACGAGAGTGAATAGAAAATAGTCCATTGGGGTGGACGGTATCACCAGTTTCCTGAATAACCCCGCTAACAGGTTGTCCGTGCTCATCCTTGAGGAAACCGCTGTAAAGCAGGTTCAATGTGATATCGGCCTTACTGGAAAATACTTGCCCAGGATGGGCGCGAGCAATATTGACGGGTAGCTGAATATTCATATCCAGATCATTGCGTTCGGTATGTGTTTGCACAAAGAAACGGTCCTGATACCGTGGAATCGGTATAGCGTAAGTACCCGCGCCGGTTATCGGATGGCCTTCCGCATTGAAGCTATATGGCGTGCCAGCCAAGTCCGGTGTCTCTATCAGTAATGCGGTTCCGCTGTAGCTGCTGCGACCTAATGCCATACCTTGCGGGCTGATAGCCAGCATGCCGCTATAACTGATGCTGCCATTGGCTATCTTGTTATCAACTCCCATTCGTGCCGATACATCACCACGGCTGCCACTGCGATAAGCAAAGCTGCCGATACTGGACGTTTTCCCACTGGTACTGCCATCAACACCCAAGGTGCTGGTGCCATAGTTATCGTTAAACTCTTTTTGATAACTGGCACTGGTAACTAACTGCTGCTGATCATAGGCACTGTTGATACTGGCACTGCTTTTGATAAATGAGAGCGTGGTATTCAAAAATACACCGTAATTATTTTGGTTGCTCCATTGCCCACCTTTTTGTACACCCAGGGACAGTGCAAGGTTGTATTGTGGCCGACGCCAATCCCAGCGGCCTTGGATACGATGTTGCTGGCTGGTGTTAAATTGATTGAATTGATAGCTAAGTTGGACTGGCCCCAATTGGCGACTATAAGAAGCTGATGTGCTACCCGCGTTTGGTGCATATATAGACACATCTGGCGTTTGATAGCGCGATACCGCTGCATATCCCAGGGCGGTACTTCCACCGGCGATGCGCAGATAGCCTCCATCACGTTTTTCGCCAGACATCACGCCCAGAGTTGGGGTAAGATCGAGATCAGAAAAAATGTAGGGGCGCGAAATACTCCCTTCTGCTGCCCAGTGGCTAGCGCTATCTTTGAGTAGCGTGATATTCGTTTGCACGCTTTGCAGGTTCATACTGCGACCAAACTGCATCAGGTGGGGAGAGCTACGGTTACGCGCCATTCCTTTACCCATAGTCAGGAACCAGCCATTATTGGTTTGAGTGCTGATATTACTGATGGTTTGGCTTTCCTGACTGACGACTTTCCCTGTACGGTCGACTAACCGGATCTCAACGTTGTAATAGCCGCCGGGAAGTTGGTTGTAATCAATTTCATTACGGCCCAGTTGAGCAGGGATTCGGCGGATAAGTTGGTTATCGCGATAGATTTCGAAATCGCCATCGCTGGTGGCATATAGCACTAAGCTGCCCGCGGAGGGCTTATCAATAGCTAAATAACTTTGGCTGCCCAGCGTCACGAATTGGTCTAAAGCAGGGTTAATCAGGGTATGAATGCTGCCAGCACTGTTATCCAGATTATTTTGTCTACCTGCCCGTAGGTAGAGTGCCTGGAAGTTCTTTTGCAAGTACCAACTATCGATACCCATTTGAGTTTGCTGCTGATATTGAGCCTGATGTGTGGTGTGATAGTTGCTCTTTGAACGGGTGGTGTTATAAAACCAATTGGCAAAGCCAAAAGATTGCAAGGGTAGACCAATATATCCTTGCCCACGGCCTGAAATAGCGCGGTAATTTTCTGCGGTCATACGCAGGTCAAAGGATTGATTATGGACCAATCCCCAAGTAGTGACGGGCATTAAATAACGGTTGCTGTTATTGGTTATCGTTACTACATTATTGACCTTATCTACGGTGACGCGATGGTTAGATAAGATATAATCGCAGCCATTCTTGCATTGCAAATAAGGTATTTGGGGTAAAATGTTTTCTAATAAAATAATTGATTTTTCATCAATGTGGTTATTGCGATATTGTTGTTGATCAAAACTTAACTGCTGTTTTTTTTCCGAGAAAAAAAATGGGCGGGGTAATGTTTTACCCTCTAATATGCCCAATAATTGTAGTGTGTCGTTTTCTTCCGCCGCGGAAAAACCGGCAGGCACTAAGTGTTCGATCGTTATCTCTTCTGCCGGTGCTGAAGTAATTGTAGCCAGTAATAACAAAAGTAAAGTGGCCTTATTAATTATTGAATTATCTGTCATAGGATTCCATTCCACTGTTAACTATGGCGAGATGCTCCTTCCATTTGACCAATGTATTTTTATGGTTATAGCTATACCATTACGTTATATTTTTGATTCAAAGGAGCATGCAGCCAGGAGTTTACCCCCTGACTGTATGTGTAAAAAATAAGGAAACTATGATATTTTTACTAAATTAAGCAGCCGTTTCAATAACAAGATTAAGTGTGCCAGTGTATACTTCGGCAGACTTAAGTCCGTTATTTCGTACGCTAATGTTTAGAGTGGTATCCAGTACTGAGTTAGTTAAAGGGAACATTGCGGCGCCACCAAGCCCAACATGAGCAGCTCCATTCAGCATCCTGTCACCTAACATTACAACAGGGTCGGATTGTATTTTTGAACCATTGTTAGACACTAAATTAAATGGTTTTCCAAGACCAATACGAACTTTACTGTCGCCATTAGATTCTACTCGGATGTTCTCTGTCGCACTGTATGAACTCATGGTGGCGTCCATGTTAAGTTTAATCGAAGTCAGATCATCACCGTTTGACTTAGAAAATTTAACTATTTTAGGTACTTCTAATTCAACTGTGATTTCTTTCGTTAATGCAGGTTTAAAATAGACATTCTGATCAGACTGATTCATATTCTGCATGCCTTGAACTTGAGCCTTATTTATACCAGACTGTAAACTTGCTGCTAGATTAGCATTGGCACTAACGCTGGTGGCTAATATTGCCATGGTTACCATAGAAAGTAGCGTCTTTTTCATTATTAAATACCTGATAGTCCGTTATATTTAAAATCCTTATCCGACTGGAAAGGGATTAATGATGCTTGTGGCTTTTGTGGTGATGATGAGGGTGTTAAAAATCGTGTTAATACACTTCCGCATAAGCCGGAAAGAACACTAACATTTTAAATGGCATTTTTTCAAGTGAGAGATACTCCTATTTTATTGTGCTGATCATGTTGCATTTAATATTGTTATGGATGATTGGTGTAATAT